>NZ_JADQAL010000017.1:37238-59473 GCF_022129275.1 Psychrobacter sp. Ps3 | reverse complement strand
ATCGCCTAAAAAATAGTCTCTGTCAGTGCCAAGGTCGAATGTTCAACACGCCCTATTATGGATTGGCTGTGAAGCATCAAAAATAGTCATTATTTTAACCGACATCATTCTGCTACTATAGCTTCCATTTTTATGGCTAAATTTTTTATGTGGCTAAAGATAAGACTTGGCGACTTATAGCAGCTGTCCTTAAAAGCGATTAGTCTATTCATCATTCTCTATCAGTAGCCTCTAGTTAATACTCCCACCATATCTCTGCGCATAATAAGGACTATTCATGTCAGAACAAAAATTAGATGATCACCTGCCTAAAGACGGTAATGAGTATTTATTTACCGATACTTTTCCAAAAGGTACAGGCAAAGGATTGATCGTCGTCGCTATAGCAGCAGTAGTCAGTCTAGTGATTTATAACATTCTGCCATTTGATATCAGTGCCAATAAAGGCTTGGCAATGTTGTTCTTCATCGGCGCGCTTTGGCTTACCGAAGCGGTCCACGTCACTATTACCGCCATACTGGTCGTGGTAATAGGAACGCTGATTGGCATTCCAGATTTTGATGCAAGAATTGGTTTGCAAAGCTTTGCCAACCCCATCATTTATTTGTTTTTTGGTGGTTTTGCTTTGGCAGCAGCACTGCACGTACAGCAATTAGACAAAAAGATTGCCCTAAAAATACTATCTATGTCAGGTGGTAAATTGGGTACCGCCGTGTTTTTGATATTTGGGGTGACGGCGTTTTTGTCGATGTGGATATCGAATACCGCAACTGCCGCGATGATGTTACCGTTAGCGCTAGGTATTTTAACCCAAGTAGATCGCGAAAAAGATCGTGGCACCTTTGTGTTCGTGTTATTAGGTATTGCTTATTCAGCCAGTCTTGGCGGATTAGGGACTATCGTAGGTTCACCGCCTAATGCTATCGCTGCCAAAGCTTTAGATATCGCTTTTATCGATTGGATGAAGTTTGGTATCCCGATGATGCTAGTGTTGTTACCTATCTTGCTGGGTGCGATGTACTTGGTACTCAAACCTAATCTCAATCGACAAGTCACTATTGCGCAAGATGAGGTTATTGAGTGGAATAAACCAAGAATAGTCACTATCATTGTTTTTGTTTTGACAGCGCTTAGCTGGATATTCTCCAAAAAAATAGGTGCAGCATTAGATATCTCTGATACAGATGCTGTGATTGCATTATCAGCCGCCGCCGCTGTGGTGAGCTTAGGGTTAGTATCTTGGAAGCAAGTCTCTGATAATACCGACTGGGGCGTGCTCATGTTATTCGGTGGCGGTATCGCGCTATCGACAGTGTTAAAAGTCTCTGGCGCCTCTTTAGTGCTAGGGGAAACCGTTGCTAGTGCTTTATCAGCGGCGCCGCTCATCCTAGTGATGATTGCTATTTCAGCTTTTATCATCTTTTTGACCGAATTTGCCTCCAATACGGCATCTGCTGCACTATTAGTCCCTGTGTTTGCAGCGATTGCTGAGCAGATGGGTATCCCAAGTGAAGTGTTAGTACTGGTAATCGGCATTGGTGCCTCGTGCGCCTTTATGCTACCTGTAGCCACGCCGCCGAATGCGATCGTATTTGGTACGGGGTTAATCAAACAATCTGAGATGATACGTACTGGCGTGGTTCTCAATATCATAGCTACAGTCATTATTGGACTATGGGCGTACTTCTTTTTACTTTAAGTGAGTCCTATCCAAAACAGCAATAACAACAAAGCCAAAACCTCACTGTTAATGTCATGACTTAGCAGTGAGGTTTTTTTATAGGTATACCGTTATAGACATACCGATAGTTGTTTCATTTTTAAAAGTATGTTGTGGCTATCTTTTTATAGGGTCATTACATCATTAATGCGGTTATTCCCTGCCAGCCAACGCGCAAACCCAGTCCCGTTAAAATCAGTAGAATAAGCTGACGAAAGCGCGCTTGCGGTAAATAACGACGTAAGCGAATCCCTACTAATAAGGCAACAACAGATACCGCACTGAGGATAGCTATCAATTGCCACTCACTCCCTGTCAGCGCCATAATAGGCTCACGCAAGACAATAATTTGCGCAATCTTCCCTAAGAAATAACACATATTGCCGACTTTGGCGATAGTGTCTTTATCATCGCTCGCTGACAATAAGTACATCATCAAAATAGTCGACATGGCATTCGTCGCGCCACCTATGATACCTGCGCTTAGACCTACGATAATGAGCATAGCCTTGGTATTTGGCAGACGTATTTGTTTGCCCAGCAGTGCCGTTATGACATAAAAACTTATCACCGCGGCCAGTAACAATAAGATGTAAGCGCTCTCCACCCATAGCAGCAGTTTTGCCCCTAGTAGACTGCCAAGCAAACTCATCAAAGCCAATAGCCAGTAACGTTTGCCATAATAAGTGAGGTTTTGCCAAACACTACGTCCCCCACCACTCAGCCAAGTCATGGCATTGAGTAGTAGTGAGGGAAAAATAACCAATACGATAGCGTGCGGCAAAGGGTAAAGACTCGCTAAAGCGGTAGTCGTCACCAAAGTCACGCCAAGCCCGCTAATACCATGCAGCAGCGACGCGAAGCCAAATATAGCTAATAAAAGTAGCGTCTGTGTGTGCTCATCAGCCACCATTGCGCTCACCTGTTAAACTTGTATGGCATAACTGCGCTTGACTGCGCTTGCACGACTGCCTTTATTAGTGCGAAAAACCATTAGCGCTTTGCCAAGGTCTGACCTATCAAAGTGGTCAATTGCTCTGCGATTTTGTCTTTGCTGGCTTTATCGAGCACTACTGCGTTCTGCTCATAGGCTTTAGCGAAAAACACTTGCATGGCATTATCATCGCTTGCAAAGCCGATATCAGCGCGCGAGACATCATTACAAGCAATCATGTCTAAATCTTTGGCCGCAAGCTTACCGCGTGCGTAGCGCTCAACGTCTTGGGTTTCCGCGGCAAAGCCAACCACAAACAGCTCTGGGTGTGCCAAAGAAATTGTCGCTAAAATGTCTGGGTTTTTGACCAGATCGAGGCTCATAGCGTCCTGAGTCTTTTTGATTTTTTGCGGCGCAGCATCGCGAGTCCGATAGTCAGCAACGGCGGCAGTCGCGATAAAGATATCTGCCGGTTTAGTGAGACGACTTTCTTCGATATAGCTATCCGTATCCTCACAACCACAGCAGTCGTCATGCTCGTGGTCATGGCTATGATGCTCGTCAAACGCTAAGGCTGGCAGAGCTTGTAAGGCGCTATGTGTGCCATCGACACATTGCTGCGCGGCGCTCAGCATTTGCTCGGCTGACAGCACATCGATGCGCGTGACACCCGTCGGCGTCGGCAGACTCACCTTACCACCGACGATTAGCACCACCTCCGCGCCAGCATCACGGCAGGCATTAGCTAGTGCAAAACCCATCTTGCCAGAAGAGTGATTGGACAAATAGCGCACCGGATCTATCGCCTCAACCGTTGGCCCTGCGGTAATCACCACTCGCCTGCCCGTTAAACTCTGTTCAATAGACTGCTGCTTATAAAACAGTTGCACCTCGCTCAATAGCTGCTCAGGCTCAGGCAAGCGCCCAGCACCGACATCACCGCAGGCCTGCTCGCCGCTCGCTGGCATAATGATATGATAATTCATATCACGCAAAGTCTGCACATTAAGACTCACCGCCGGATGCGCCCACATTTGCTGATTCATTGCCGGAGCAACCATGACAGGCGCGCTAGTCGCTAGACAAACGGTAGTAAGCAAATCATCGGCCATGCCCATCGCCAGTCGCGCTAGAGTATTGGCAGAAGCGGGCGCGATAATGAGTAAGTCGGCCCACTTGGCCAGCTCGATATGCCCCATACCCGCCTCAGCGTCTTCATCAAGTAGTGAGGTATGCACCTCATTACCCGTTAAAGCTTGCAAGGTAAGCGGGGTAATAAAAGCTTGCGCCCCTGTGGTCATAATGACGCGCACTTCAAACCCTGCTTTGATCAATAAGCGGGCAAAAAAAGCAGATTTATAAGCGGCGACACCGCCGGTGATAGCGAGTAGAACGTTTGACATAAGCATGACATCGATAGGTAATAAAGAAAAGAAAAGATAAAATTTGCGCTTATAGTAACAAGTATGAGATAAGTTAGGTAAGGTTTTATAGTGCTATCGCTAGCTTAGCCATTTTTTATAAAAAACCATGACTAGCTTTGTGAATGAATCAATCAAAAACCGCGCTCAAAACCCCTCTATAACTCTTAGCCAAGAAAGGATGAATAATGGCGATCAAGGATTGGCACGAAGATGATAGACCAAGAGAAAAGCTACTAAAATTTGGCGCAAGTCATCTCTCTGACGCTGAGATACTAGCGATATTTTTGCGCACCGGTACTCAGTCGCAGTCGGCTATTGAGCTGGCAAGGTATTTGATCGATGAGTTTGGCTCGCTTGCCGAGCTGTTAGCCGCGCCAAAAGAGGTCGTTCTTGCCTGCCATGGCATCGGCCCTGCCAAGTATGCCCAGATACTCGCATCGCTTGAGATGGGCACGCGCTACTTAGACAGTAAGCTTAAAACCGGACAGGGACTTGGGCGCTCACAAGTGGTCAAAGACTATATTAGTACGCAATTACGCGGCGAGCACCGAGAAGTCTTTGCCGTCTTGTGTTTAGATAATGCCTTGAGTCTGCTGAACTTTGAGATACTATTTACCGGCGGTATCTCCTCGTGCTCGGTCTGCATCAAACACGTACTTCGCCACGCACTCACTCACGCCGCTAGTCAGTTGATAATCGCTCACAACCATCCTCATACCGATTCTAAGCCTTCAGCCGCGGATAATATACTCACTTATGAGCTCAAAAAAGCGTGCGACTTGTTAGATTTGTCTTTAGTCGATCACATCATCGTTGGCCGCAATGATACGCTGTCTTATGCCGAACAAGGCCTAGCCCCTTTCGCTTGAATATTGATTATCTTGAGTAGGTATTATAGAAGTTATCAGCTGATGCTTATACTATAACTGAGGATATAAAAACACATCTGCAAAAAATACAGTCTAATAGTGTGATGAGGTCATTATCACTAAGTGACTATCATACTTTCTTTATTTTATACCTCCTCACTCCCTAGCAATGGATACATATTCTCGACATAGAACAGCATTTTTATCCTTGATACTTATCAGGTATTATTTCATATTGGAAGATAAAATTATATTACTGTGTTATTGCAGGCTGAAAGTGTTATCACTAGATTTCTGTTGCAATGATTGCAGCTTTTAACGTTATATAGAGATGCACCTACTGGTGACTACCATAATTTTATAACGACTCTTTATTTATAACACCACCTTTAGTTTTACTAGCGCTTGTTAAGGAGACCATCATGGCGATTGGTTTATTTGTTTTGGCAATACTTATTCAGTTAGCCGTGATTTTGGCCATCTTTTTAATGTCGTTGTCGAGGGTGACTGGCAGTATTGTCGCTATTGTGACGGTAGTAGTCACTGCCTTTATCAGTCCGTGGTCGCTTATCTTAGGGGTGCCGATTGCCCTACTATGCCTAGTACTTCTTATTACTCCTATCCGCCAAGCGCTTATTACTAAGCCTGTCTACAAGACTTTAGGCGGGGCTATGCCGAGCATGAGCGATACTGAGCGCGAAGCACTCGATGCCGGAACGAGCTGGTGGGAAAAAGAGCTGTTTATGGGCGCGCCTGATTGGAATACCTTTGCTGAGTACCCTTATCCTAAGCTGTCTGCTGAGGAGCAAAGCTTTATCGATAATGAAGTCGAACAGCTTTGCGCGATGATTGATGAGTGGCAGATTCAGCACGAAGATAAGGACTTATCCCCTGAGACTTGGCAATTTATCAAAGATAATGGCTTTTTGGGTTTAATTATTCCTAAAGAATTCGGTGGTCTAGAGTTTAGCTCTTACGCACAAAGCCTTGTGATGAGCAAGATTGCCTCACGCTCGCCTACCGCAGCGGTCAGCTGTATGGTGCCAAACTCGCTCGGTCCAGGTGAGCTGCTCATGCATTATGGTACAGACGAGCAAAAGCAGCGCTGGTTACCGGGGCTCGCCAGTGGTGAGGAGATTCCTTGCTTTGGTTTGACAGGACCAGAAGCCGGCTCAGATGCAGGCGCTATCCCTGATACGGGTGTGGTCTGTTATGGCAATCATGAGGGCGAGCAAGTCCTTGGCCTTCGCATGAATTTCTCTAAGCGCTGGATCACGCTAGCGCCTATTGCCACAGTGGTCGGTCTAGCCTTTAAGATGTACGATCCAGAAGGTCTACTTGGCGATGCCGATAAGACAGATTATGGCATTACTTGTGCGCTAGTGCCTGCCAGTCACGAAGGCGTCATTACCGGCCCTCGTCACAATCCTGGTGGCTCGCCCTTTATGAATGGTACGGTCGATGGCACTGATGTCTTTATTCCACTAGATTACATCATCGGCGGGGTCGAAAACGCAGGACGCGGTTGGCGCATGCTGATGGAGTGCTTAGGCGTAGGCCGCGGTATCTCCTTGCCGGCGCTCTCGACCTCAGCAAGCGAGATGACTTATCTGTCGGTCGGTGCTTTTGCTAAGGTGCGCGAGCAGTTTAAAATCTCAGTCGGTAAGTTTGAAGGCGTACAAGATGCGACAAGCCGGATGGCAAGCCAAACTTATATGCTTGAAGCTTTTCGCCATCTAGTAACTTGTGGTCTTAATCAAGGAGGTACGCCATCAGTGATGACAGCTATGGCAAAATACTATGCCACAGAGACCATGCGTGAAGTGGTCAATGATGGTATGGATGTCTTGGGTGGCCGCGGTATTCAGATGGGCCCACGCAACTTCTTATCGACCCCTTATCAGGCTATTCCTGTCTCCGTTACCGTTGAAGGCGCGAATATCTTGACGCGCTCATTGATGATATTTGGTCAAGGCGCGATGCGCTGTCACCCCTATCTATTTGATGAACTACAACTGCTCCAAAGCGAAGACAAGCAAAGCGCGGTAAAAGAGTTTGATACTTTGTTTTTTAAACATTTAGGCTATACCTTTAATCGCGGTGCCCGTGCCTTTGTGGCAGGTTATGTCGGTGGTAGTAGTAAAGCGCCAAGCTTTGCCGATGCCTTTACACGCCCTTACTACAAGCACATTAACCGCTTGAGTGCGAGCTTTGCGCTGACCGCAGACATGGCATTAGGGCTACTGGCAGGGGATCTGAAGCGTAAAGAGATGCTCTCTGGCCGCCTAGCAGACATTCATAGTCATCTATTTATTGCTACGGCTATTTTGCAGTTCTATGAGAATGGCACCAAATCTGAAGCTGAGCGCTTGCATGCCAAGGTCGCTTTACAAGACAGCTTATATACTATCCAAGAAGCTTTTGTCTCTTTATTTGCCAACTTCCCCAACCGCATAGCAGCAAATGTAGTTGGCTTTGTCACCTTCCCTAGCGGCCGTATCTTTACGCCGACAAGCGATGAGCTCAAAGTGAAGCTTGGTGATACCTTTATGGATGATTTTGAAGCTAACCCATTCCGCGATTATCTCAAAACTATGGTCTATTACAGTACCGACCCTGAGGATCCTAATGGACGCATGGAAAATGCGTATCAGACATTACTTGAAGTTGAGCCATTATGGCAAAAATTTAAAAAAGCGGAGCACAAAGGTGAGTTTGCGGGTTTAACCTTTGAAGACCATGTGGTACAAGCCAGTCAAAATGGCGATATCACTGAAAGTGAAGCGGAGCAATTAATCCGCTATAACGGCATTCGCTACGATTCCTTATTGACAGATGTTTTTGATGAGCACTTACAGCACGCTCAAGAGCGTGATAATCCTCATAGTCTAGAGAACGCGGTGCATAAGCTTACCGATTACGCACAGCTCAATAGTAATGCTGCGGCTAAAAACACACCATCACCCGCTCACGATGAAGCGGCAACTGGTTTTCATGAGCAGACTGGTGATGCCAATCCTAATCATGGCTATGAAGAAGATGGTGATGTGGAGATGCGTAGCGAGCAAGATACTGTTAGAGAAACTACTGAGCAAACCGACTTTACGCAAGCCCATCCTGAAGAAGAGGCGCTTAAACATCGTCATCGCGATGCAGAGACAACGCTGAATGAGCGTATGAGCTATAATCACCGTCGTGGGGATGATCTAAACAACAATGCTCCAAACAACAATGACCAGCATAGTAACGACACGGCTTCTATTCAGGACTCGTTCCGCGAAGCGGACAATACGATAGAGACTACAAATATGCCGGAGGCCATAAATAAGCCTGCTGAGACTCGTGATCATGAGATAAGCGGCGCTGAAACTGACACATGGCAAGATGGTCTACGTCGTAGTGAAAGTGATGAAAGCGATAAGGTCTAGCCAGACGCTAATAATCTAGCCAGACATTGATAAATAGTTGCTTAAGTCTAGAATCAAAAACTTCAGTCTAAAATAGGCTGAAGTTTTTGTTTGCGATAGAGTCAAACTAATAAGAAAACCCAAAAGCATGACAAAGTCTGCTAAATTTATCTAAAGCATTTGTATATCAGGCGCTTTTTATCCGCACTGGACAGTATTTGCCAGCACACTATAGTTTCTAAAGCTTGACTCCTGTTTTTAGGACAACAACAGCAAATTTTGTCTTTGAGTAGAGTCTAGAAAATAAAAATTTTGCTTATTCGTATTGTTTTATAATGATATTTAGTGCATTAAATTTTTTATATTGAGAGATTTGTGAGAAACTAAAGCAAACTATTTGTCATCTTATAAAATATAAGTAGAACGATCTAAGTTGACGGTATCAATTGAACACATGAGGATGATATGGCAGTAAAAAGATTTAAAGCATTTCTTGAGCTCGAGGCGTCAGGCGGCATTGTATTAGCGCTGGCAGCTATCGTGGCGATGATTATTGCCAATAGCCCTCTTAGTACTTGGTACGAATCCTTTATTCATGCGCCAGTCGCTATTCAGATAGGTAGCTTTGCGATTGCCAAAGATGCCCATCATTGGATTAATGATGGTTTGATGGCGATTTTCTTTTTTTTAGTCGGTCTTGAGCTCAAACGTGAAGTACTCATCGGTGAGCTCTCTAACGTCAAACAAATCATCCTGCCAGCCGGTGCCGCTATCGGTGGTATGATCTTCCCAGCCATCGTGTATATGGCCTTTAACTATGACGAGCCTGAATTTTGGGCAGGTTGGGCTATTCCAGCGGCGACGGATATTGCCTTTGCCCTTGGTATCTTAAGCTTACTTGGCAGCCGAGTCCCTAACTCACTAAAAGTGTTTTTAGTATCGATTGCTATTTTCGATGATATTGGCGCTATTTTAATCATTGCGTTATTTTATACCAATGAATTATCACTCAGCTCGCTCGCTTTTGCAGCGCTTTGTCTACCGGTTCTATATCTTCTTAACCGCCGCAACGTGACTACTATCACCCCTTATATCCTCGTTGGGGTGATTATGTGGATCGCGGTACTAAAGTCTGGTATTCATGCCACTTTAGCTGGGGTGGTATTGGCATTATTTATTCCGATGTTTGATCGCACAGATCCTGAGCACTCCCCGCTCGAAGAGCTTGAGCACGATCTACAAAACACCGTGTCTTTTGGTATTTTACCTATATTTGCTTTTGCCAACTCTGGTATCTCGCTCAAAGGAGCAGGGTTTGCTGAGCTATTCCATTCTGTGCCACTTGGCATTGCCGCAGGTTTATTTGTCGGTAAGCAAATTGGTGTGATGCTCGCTTGCTGGTTAATCTTCAAACTTGGTATCTCAAAAATGCCAAGCGGTATGAACTTCCAGCAGATTTATGGTGCCGCGCTATTATGCGGTGTTGGTTTTACCATGAGTTTATTTATCGGCGGTCTTGCCTTTGGCGGCGGCTCGCCATTATTCGATGAGCGCTTAGGTATTATCATGGGCTCCATTGTCTCAGGTGTCGCCGGTTACCTTATGCTCAAAGCCACTCTCAAAGATAACGTTAGCAGCACCTCAGTGGACCTAACGCGTCATTAATACTGTTGCGCCGTGCAGTGATAGACTACTTGCAGTAATGGACGATAGGGCGTTTAAGCATTATTGAATAAAGCCTATTAAAGGAAGCTTACTATGCTGTTATCTAGGCTGTTATCTAGACTGATTTTAGTAACTGTTAGTAGTAGTGCTCTGTTACTTGCAAGCTGTGCGACGTTGTCAGTGGAAGAGTGCATGGTCGGTAACTGGCAAGCTATCGGCTACAATGACGGCGTGGCAGGCTATCCTCCTAGTAGGCTTGCTGCGCATTCAAAAGCTTGCGCTAAAGCCAATGTCGCCGCTGATTATGAATCTTGGGAGCGTGGTCGTCAGTTAGGTCTTAAGCAGTACTGTACTGTGAATAATGCCTACAATATCGGTCGTCGTGGTCTTGAGCTAAACCGTGTTTGTCCAGCTAGTAGCACCATGAGACTACAACAAGCCAATCAGCAAGGCCGCGAATATTACCGTTTGAATAAACAGCTTAACGATGACAGAGCGCTACTAGAAGAATACGAGGCAGACTATACTAAGCTGCGTGCTGGGCAAATGCTCGATTTTGAAGACGAAAAAGAAGCGCGCCGCTATCTGTTATCGCTACCGGCAAAACTGCGAAGACTCGAACGCGAGATAATCTACACTGAAAGACAGCTTAGCCGCTTAAACTATGTCCATCGCGACTAACTACGATTAGCTTGTTATCTAGTCTTATCCGCGTGCACAAAGCAGCTGTTATAAAGCGCTGATGAAGCCGTCTGTATCTTGAGAGCAGTAACGTCACTGCTATAATAAAGGCAAGAGATCCTCGCAAAACGGTGCTACAGATATGGCTAACTATAACGGTATACAGACAGGCAGCTATCAGCGTCATGGTCGTAGCACTGCTATCGATGACCATAGCGATTTGCAAGTACTCAAGCGCATTAGACGCTATTTATTGCCAAAAGACTTTCAGATTGATCCGAAGTTATTGGCTGAGATTGTCGAGGGTTACGACATCGGTGATCCTCTAGTCGATCAATTGGCTGCTGATAATATTCGCTTTGCTAAGCCTTTACAGCAGCTCATCTTGCCAGCGAATACGGCTCATACTCAGCCAGATGCTAAGCGAGCGGCGAACGATAGCATAGATGACGACATCCTCGCCCATCCCGCTTTTATCACTCTAACTGAGCAATTTAGCGCTCATCCTGACTGGTTTGATCCTAAGCTGGCAGAGATCGGCGCTATCGCCTATCGCCGCTATCCGCTGATGCTAATATGGCTACTGCGTAATGTTGCGCTAATGGCAGGTTATAGTATTCCGGCGCTGTCTTTACCGCTGATTCAGACTGGGGCATTAATGCACGATGCACTGCCGCGTTTGATGCGTACTTACGCCTATATTTTGGCGGTCTCTGAGCATCCACAGCTAAACGATTCTGCTCAAAATAAAGCGCCTCTCTCGCAAGTATTAGCGATTGGCTCTGAGGGCTGGCGTCAGTCCATTCAGGTGCGGCAAATCCATACCTTAGTGCGGCAAAAACTGCTCACCGGTAAACTCACTGCAGCGGATGGCGTGATTAGCACAAGCGCTCAGCATCATAATTCTGATGGCAGCTGGAATAGCGACTATTGGGGTCTGCCGATCAATCAGACCGATATGATTGCAACTCATCTACAATTCTCGTTACTGATTATGCGCGGGCTGCGGCTGTTAGGCGCGCGTATCAGTAGCGAAGAAGCTCGCGGCATTCTGCATTTATGGAATTTGGCCAGCTACTGGATGGGCGTGGATTTAGCGCGTTTACCGCAGACGGAAGCGGCGTGCTGGGAGTGGCTGTATACTTATTTGTCCATTCAGCAGCTTGATTTTAAGATGGGACAACCCTTAGCCAAAGCGCTGCACGACTTACCGCGTCAGCTCATGGGCGAAGATAATCGCAAAGGCCGGTTTGTGGAGATGGTCAATGCCAGTGTCACTCGCACCTTAGTCGGTGATGATATCGGTGATGGACTACAGCTGCCCAAATCGAAAATTCGTTTTGGCGTATTAACCTCAGTACCGATTTTGTTTGCGCTTGATACGGCACGCCAGCACAACAGCACTATGGCGGCGAAGCTTGAGCAGTTCCGCGCTGAGCGCCAAGATAATATGAACTGGTGGCTGAAAAAAAACGACCGTTATTATAAAGAATCATAACTAAAGAGTCATAACGAAGGTTTAACTAGGGCGTGTCCCTATTTCAAAAATGATGATGAAAATGAGATAAATCGCAGGCAAACAAGGAAAATAGCGAAGGTAATATCAAGATATTGACCAGCTATTTGACACCGTTTGCCAAAGATTTAGCCATTTTTAGCCCATTTAGTCATAAACGCTTGAATTAGGGACACGCCCTAGGCTGTAGAGTAGCGCATATCGTTAGCGGTCTAACTCAACTCCTGAGTCTTTTAGACGATAATACCACTCAAGCTGACGATCAAATCCGGTCTCTAGTAAGTTGGCGATGACCTTGCCGGTTAGTCCCCAAACGGTCTCGCCATCGACCTCCCAGCTTGGCGTGAGTATCGTTGCCGTTTGCTCAAGCATCGTATACTCTATGGCATACTCGGTTGTCGGCTGAGTGATCAGCGTTTCAAAGTCCGCCCAAAAAATGCGCGATATCTCGCCGATCTCAGGGATCAAGGGCAGGTCTGGCGCGATAAGTGCTACGATAGGACGGACACTCATCCCACTCTTTGAGGTCTGAATCGGCAGCTGACCGAGAAGCTGGACTTTATTAGGTAGCAGCGCAGTCTCCTCATAAGCTTCACGTAGCGCAGTGACCACGTTATTACCATCACCTAGCTCATACTTACCGCCTGCACAGGATACCTCTCCTGCGTGGCTTTTCATGTGCGCTGCGCGGCGAGTCAGTAGCAATTTCGGCCTGCGCTCACGAGTAATCGCTACGAGTACGGAGGCATCAGCGATAGGGGTCTGATATAAGCTCTGTAACACTCGCTCGTTATAGGTTTTGTCGTAGAGGTTATAAGCAGAGGCGCTCACTAAAGTATCAGACGACGTGTCTGGTGACGTCTTCAGCGTTCGTTGTTGCACGCGCTCAGCCAATTGTCTAAGCTTAGGATGACGAATAAAGGCAGGCCGTGCTACGGTTAGCTCATCAAAGCTCTCAAACTCATGAATTACTGTCATTATTACTGCCTATTTTTATCATCAGTCCTGTATATGGGATCATCTTAGCATGTCAGTAGTGCCAAGTTGATGACTGCGTAGGCCAATTTAGCTGCCCTGCACCTCCAGCCATCTGTAGCGCATACCATTTATAATATATGGCATCAATGACGGACTACATTTCCTGCTTTATTCTCTATATAGTGTTTTTTTGTTCTTGAATAGGAGCATTATGATATCGCTCCCTGCTAATACTAAAAACTATGCTATCTTAGGGCTCTGCAAGCTGAAACGTTAAAGGCTTGTTAGCTAAAAATTTCTAGGTTCTCAATTAAATAAGGCAGCTGTTATGCAATATTGTCTCGAGTGTGGTCATGAAGCCGAGCGCAAAATCCCCCCTACGGATAATATGCCGCGCTTAGTCTGTCCTAACTGTAACTACATTCACTACGAAAACCCTAAGATGATCTGCGGGTCGCTAGTGATTTATGAAGACAAAGTGCTCTTATGTCGCCGTGCTATCGAGCCGCAATATGGCCTTTGGACGTTGCCAGCAGGTTTTATGGAAAATGGTGAAACCATGGCAGAAGGCGCGGCGCGCGAGAGCTTTGAGGAAGCCGATGCAGTGGTCATTAACCCGCAGCTTTATTGTCTTTATGATATCCCTGATATCGGTCAGATCTATGTGATTTACTTAAACGATCTAAAAGACGGCGCTTATGGTATTGGCTCTGAGAGCTTAGATAGCGCGCTATTTAAAGAAGAAGATATCCCGTGGGATGAGATCGCTTTTGAGGCGGTGAGACGCACACTCAACAACTACTTCGCTGATCGTAAGCAGTTCGATAAGCGTGAAGACTTCCCGATTCATCAAGATCAGATTGCCAAAGACAAAAGCATTAAGCGTTATTAACACTTAATTGTAATAGCTTATCGCTTAACGCAAAAAAGCCAAGCATCGTGCTTGGCTTTTCTTCTTTTCAAATATCAGTAACGGCTAACTGTTAATTTTACAAACCTTAAAGCCTAACTCTTTTACGCTGTCCTCTTTATCATAAGGCGCTAGCACCGCACGCACGTGCTGTTGGCCTTGCAGGTACTGCTTAGCCACACGCTGTATATCTTCAATAGTCACCGCCAGAATAGCGGCGCGCATCTTACGCTGCCAGTCCTCGCCGCGATTATGTAGATTGGCAAAGCAAGCCTTAATCGCCTCCCCTGCTGGCGAGCCGGGCTTATCCATACCCGATATGATGCCCAGTATCGCCTCTTCTAGCTGCTCAGCGCTTTGCGGCTCACTCAGTAACCACTCGATACTGGCCTCAAAGTGCGCAAAAGTCTCAGCGCAGTGCGGGTCGCGGTAGCTGAAAAACTTAAAGGCACAAGCATTAGCATCATAGCCGGCGCCGCCGCCATAAGCGCCGCCGCGCTCACGAATGGCGCTATGCAAGTAGCCATTACGTAAATAAGGCGCAAGCACCATAAGCGCTGCTGTATCTGGATGGTCAGCAGCAGGTACGCTATAAGCGCTGGCGTTGTGATAGACGTTAGTCGCAACCAGCCAAGCTAAGTCCTCAGCGATAGGGTCACTCTCCAGCGCCTTGACAGCATCTGGCTCGCCGTCTAGCGCTGGATCTAATTCAAGCTGAGTAAACTCGCTTGGGATATTCTCCTCTATCTGCTTAGCATTTGCTGTGGATGACTTAACGTCCTGCCAGCTATCTACAATCAGATCGCTTAAGCGCTCGGTTTGCTCGGCCTCACAGATGATAACGGCGTGCTTAGGCAGGCTCAGCAAGCGCTGATGCAGCGCCATCAAGCTAGTAGCCAGCTCATCCCATTTGTTATCGTCATCACTTGCATGGGCTAAGAAGTCTTTTAGGGCATTAAGCGCGGGC
Source organism: Psychrobacter sp. Ps3 (assembly GCF_022129275.1). Lineage (NCBI taxonomy): Bacteria > Pseudomonadati > Pseudomonadota > Gammaproteobacteria > Moraxellales > Moraxellaceae > Psychrobacter > Psychrobacter sp. Ps3. The sequence goes on along the minus strand of NZ_JADQAL010000017.1, from coordinate 44,402 downwards.
AGACCGCTACGGACATACTCTAGCTGCGCTTGACGGCTCATCGCTCGGCTCGCCGTTTGTAATGCGTAGGCATGGCCTGCACTGGCCAGACGCGACTGCCAACTGGCCTGACGCTGCTGCAAAATCTCCTTGATACGGTCATGCTCTTCAAAGACACTATGCTGCATCACCTCTTTTAGCAAGTCTATCGCTTCCGTCTTACGGTTCAATGCGCGAGTTGCCACCACAAAGTAGCTGCTAATCGCATGACTGTCATCGATAGCAGTACGTTGGCTGATACGGGCGGTCACGCCTGATGAGTGCGCCGCCTGCTTCGCTTGCATCTCATAAGCGTCAAGCTCATCTGTACCGAGCTCTGAGAGTAAGCTTAGATAAATCGGCAGCAGCGGATGATTAATCACCTCGTTCACTGGCAGGTTGCTCGTATCCTGATTGCCAATCGCATCAGTCAACGGCACAATCACTTGATAATAATACAAGCCATTAGTGCCTGCCTCGTATTCAAACAAAGTGCTGTCCTGTCCGCTAAGCATTACTTGCTTTTGCGTGCCTTGCTTAAAACTAATATCGGTTGGTACATCTTCTAAGCCCACTTTAGGTAATAAGCTTAGATCATCAGGCGCAGCTTGACGCGCCGCTAGATCTAGCGCTTGCTTTTCAAGGATTGCCTTATCATCTTCGGTCAAATCCATAGCGATAGTATCAAGGCGCACTTGCTCAGCGGCAGCTAGGCGCGCTGATTTTTCGCTATCAGGAACCAAAGTCACGCGCACTCGGTGATTATTATCGAGTAGATGCGTTTTAATCAAATTAGGCAGCCACTGCTCATCTTTTACTTGTTCGCGTAGCCAAGCCAAGTGCTCATCGACCTCCCACACGTCGATAGGATTGCCGTCGTGAATAGCGGTGCTAAAGCCTTCTAACATCAAGTTTAGACCATAAGGCATACTATCGCCGCCGATATGACGCTGGTCAATCTCGATCTGATGCAGTATTGTCTCGATAGTATCAGAATCGATAGGCGTGCTTGCGACATCAGCAAGCAAGTCCATAATGCCTTGCTCCACCGCCTCAGCATGTTCAGGCTCAGAGCCGCGCAGACCAGTATAAAACACCATTTCATAATGGCTATCGTCCAGACCTAGTAGCGGACTGGGTGACGTGCCTAGTGGATGACTATCTAGATAAGCCCGTAGTGGCGAGCCGGCATGCTCGATCAGCACCCCTTCGAGTAAACGCAGTGCCAAGCGCTGCTTAGGGTTAGTAATCGAAGGCAGTAGCCAAGCGAGGACATGGTGAGTCTGATTAGGACCGGCTTCGTCGGCAGTATAAGTATCGACAGCACTAATCGGTGCTGACAGACGCACTTCTGGACGCGAAACGTGTTTTTTGCCCGCGGCGAACTGAGTTAACGCATCATCATGAATCCGCGCTTGCGTCTCAGAGACCGGAATATTACCAAAGCTCATGATGACACTGTTTGCTGGATGATAATGGCTTTGATGAAACGCCACCAGCTCATTATGAGTCAAGTCAGGAATATCTGCAGGATCACCGCCTGAGTTATAGTGATAAGTCGTCGTTGGGAACAGATGATGGGCAACAGTATGATAGAGCTGATCGATCTCGCCGCTCATCGCCCCTTTCATCTCATTAAAGACAATGCCCTTAAACTGCGGTTTATCGTCCTCATCTAATTCAACGCGAATACCTTCTTGCGCAAAATCTAGCGGATGAATATTTGGGAAAAAAGCAGCATCGAGATAGACTTCGAGCAAATTAAAATAATCGTTTTTATTTTGCGTGGCATAAGGATACGCGGTCCAATCGGCCGCTGTCATCGCATTCATAAAGGTATTTAACGAGCGCTTAATCATCGAAAAGAACGGGTCGCGCACTGGGAATTTCTCGGAGCCGCACAGCGCGACATGCTCGAGCACATGCGCTTCACCCTTGGAGTCCATTGGCTGCGTACGAAAGCCCACCAAAAAAGCATTCTCACTACTAGGATGCGCTAAGTGATAGTGCATAGCGCTCGTTTTGACGTGTTGGCTGATGATGACGTCAATAGAGAGTGCTTCGATGTGACGATGCTCGATAAGCTCAAATGCCGGATGCAGAGTAAGATCCGCTGTAAATGTATCAGTCATAAATATCCTTGTGGCCTATTATTTTGCTCTTTGGTTCGGTGTCTAACTAGTCAGTGCTTTCGATGAAAAGTGTGTTAAGACGTTTATTAAAAAGTATCGTTGCTGCTAGATGGGGCTAGTGGTTTGATAAGTCAAGCTACAAGCGCTAACGCCCATAACTAGATTGACGTGATAAGTCTTAACTTTATAGCGCTATTCATAACCACAATTAAATTATGGATTTTACTTAACAAAGCTCAGCGCTACTGCTACTATGAATGAAAGGATGTTAATAAAGGAGTCTACTATGGGTTACCAACATATCTTATTAGTCACCGACTTGCTATCGGATGCCGACATCGTCGCGCAAAGAGCGAAACGCGTGCTTGCCGGCTCGCCTGAGGCAAAATTATCAGTACTACACATCGTTGAAGACGATATGGTGCGCTTCGGTTATGAGCTGGTACCCGCGTCGAGCCTATCTGGCGAAACAGATGGCGAGCACTGGCAAGAAGCCAGAGCAAAACTGGCACAATTTCTTGATCGTAATGGGCTTAATGCGGTCAACTCTGAGGTTACAGCGGCGATCTCTAACGACCAAGGCATCGTCAACTACTGCAATAACAAGAACGTTGACCTGCTCATTATCGGACGCCATGAGCGCCGAGGTATCGCGGCTTGGTTAGTCGGCGCGACTGCAGACAATATCTTGCCTAATGCGCCTTGTGATAGCTTAGTCGTCAAGCTCGATCAGCCAGTAGCGACTTAACAGCGCCTATCAGTAGTGCTATAGTAGATATCATCAGCCACAAGGAAGACTTTATGAGTTATCAACATATTTTATTAGTTACTGACCTTTTACCAGATGCTGATATCGTGGCCCAAAAAGCTAAGCATATCGTCTCTAACCGCCCGAACTCTAAGTTATCGGTACTACATATCGTAAAAGACACCATGGTTGGCTTCGGCTATGAGCTGGTGCCAGCGTCTAGTCTCTACGATGAGATCGATGATGAACGTTGCCAAGAGGCACGCGCTAAGCTAGCGCAGTTTTTGGATCGCAATGAGCTAAATGTAGTCAACTCGCAAGTGACTACCGCTATCTCTAGCAGCGAAGGTATCGTTAATTATTGTCACAAACACGAAGTCGATTTATTAGTCATAGGTCGACATGAGCGCCACGGTATCGTTGCTTGGCTGAGCGGTGCCACCGCTGATAACATCTTGCCTAATGTACCTTGCGATAGCTTAGTGGTTCGGCTTGATAAACCAGATTAATCAAGCGTCATTCTATCCGTTTATTCGCATTTAAATCGAAAGACTAACTCTCAAACAAAAGCGCTGTGTAGCTACTATATATGACTACTATGTATAGCTGCTACACAGCGCTTTTTGCTGGCGCGATAAAGATTGCGCTAAAGGTATAACGCTGCATTTACTGAATAATATCAATAAAGGTCTGCCAAATCGGGCTTTGATGCCGGGCTTTGTGCCAAACTAGCCACCACGTCCTTCTTAGATCTATTCCCTTAATTTTGACAGGTACTAGACTTGCCTCCGCAAGCTCTTTTTCGATGACGTGCTGCGAGAGACAGCCCAGTCCTATATCGGCGTTGACCATATTTTTTATCGCTTCTGACTGCGCGATGGCCCGAACCACCTCCGCACCGGGTAGATACTGCAATAACTGCTCATCAATGATTTGACGAGTGCCTGAGCCTGCTTCTCGCACGAGTAAGGGCAGCTTTGAGAGCTGCTCGGTGGTCAGCTCATAACCGCCGCCCGCTTCGTTATAATTACTCAATCCTTTTAGCCACCGGCTATCACGCTTGGCGAAGACCATCAAAGTGTCAGTACGCCAAGCGCGCTGCTCTAGCACTTTGCTATCGCTCGGCCTTGGCATACCTTCTACAAGCGCGATGTCGATATTAAGCTGTTCAATCTCGCTGATGACTTCGCGCGTATTGGCGATATACAGCTCGATGCTGGCTTTGGGCAGCGCTTCATATACCTGAGCCACGAGCTCGGGCAACACATAATTGCCGATAGTAGTACTCGCGCCAATATGCAACTGACCGGCTTGATGCTTATGATAATGCTCAAGGGTAAGCGCTTGTCCTAATATAGCCTGTGCTTGTACGTAAACGGCTTGGGCATTGCGATGAGGATTGAGGTTACGGCCTACCCGCTCAAATAGCGGCATCTGTAGGCGCTCTTCTAACGCGGCCAAAGCACTACTGACCGCTGACTGCGACAAGTGCAGCTGCTCGCTAGCACGGCTTGTACTGCCCGTCTGATAAATACTGACAAAGACCGCTAGCTGTTTTAGGGTAATCTTTGGCAGTGTCTGGCTAGATTTGTCCGTCAAAATAAGCGTCCTGTAACGAGTGAGTCATTGATAGATAGAGACAAGCAAACCTATAGGTATCCAAGCTTTTCGCTTTCTTTTACCCAAAAAATCGATAATTCCTATCTCATCAATCTGTTTTTATTATATATGAGCTTTACTTATAATATCCATACATAAGCTAATGCCTGTCAAAACTATTAATAATTACGATGGCAACGCCTTAAAGCAACCTCAATAACAGCAGTCAATAAGCAAAAAAAACGCCCGTTAGGATCTCAATATGCCCTCTTTTATACAAGCCATAACTGATTATATGCCTCGGACTCGGCATCTAGCAGGGCTGATCGCCGTGCTCATCGGTAGCTTGTTTTGCTTATGGCTAAATACGAGCTTGGACGTCTGGAGTCACGGGCGCATTATAGGCTTGTCTTCGTTAACCCTTGCTATCTTGCTTGGAATGATACTGGGTAATACTATCTATCCCAAGTTCGCGCCAAGTTTGGCAGCTGGCGTTGGTTTTGCCAAAGGACAAATCTTGCGCTTAGCGATTATGTTTTATGGTTTCAAATTGACTTTGACAGAAGTGGCTGGCGTTGGTATGCCAGCGGTATTAAGCGACACGTTAGTGCTGAGCTCCACCTTTTTATTAACCTATTGGATCGGTACTAAGCTGTTAAAAGTCGATAAAGAGACGACGTTGCTCATTGGTTCTGGCGCAAGTATCTGCGGGGCGGCGGCGGTTATTGCCGCGGAGCCTGTCATCAAAGCTGAAGCGCACAAAGTTACTATTGCGGTGGCAACCGTTGTCGTTTTCGGTACGATTGCCATGCTGCTGTATCCCTTTCTCTATCATCTCGGCTGGCTACAAGTGTGGCTGTCACCGCAAGATTATGGCATCTATACCGGCTCTACCATTCATGAAGTGGCGCAAGTCGTCGTCGCGGGCAACACCATCAGCGCAGAGGTTGGCGATACGGCAGTGGTGACTAAGATGATCCGCGTGATGATGCTTGCACCATTTTTATTGATTTTGTCCTTTCTGCTCACCAAAAGCGGTAATGGCAAAGGAGAAAAACTACCCGTTATGAGCCGAGTCAAGCAAGTCAAAGTACCTTGGTTTGCTTTCATTTTTATCTTAATCGTGCTGCTGCATACTTGGCTGAATATGTCAGATAGCTTTGAGAGTACTATGGTCCTGCTCGATGATGTACTGCTGACTATGGCAATGTTTGCGTTAGGACTCACCACGCATCTCAGTGCGATCAAGCAAGCAGGCTCTAAGCCGCTTATTTTAGGCGCGATTATGTTTGGCTGGTTACTCCTTGGCGGTGGTCTGATTAATATCGGTATTAGCTTTATCTAATAGTTAGCTGATATTAATACGAAAGAAAAAAACCTACGCTAAGCATCATCTTAGCGTAGGTTTTTTTATGTCTATCACTACCGGCGGATTATGCTTTGCATGCAACCCATAAGAGGGATAGCTCTCGACAGCCAAACCTCAAACGGCAGGCATAAAAAAACGAACCCTAAGGTTCGCTTTTCTTACATCTATTTATCTAATAGCTTGTCAGTAAAAAGACAACTTAGATAGCAACGATGTTGTGTGCTTGTGGGCCTTTTTGGCCTTGAGTTACAGTGAACTCAACTTCTTGGCCTTCAGCCAAAGTTTTGAAACCAGAACCAGAGATTTCGCTGTAATGAGCAAAAACGTCTGCGCCGTTTTCTGGAGCGATAAAACCAAAGCCTTTAGCTTCGTTGAACCACTTAACTGTACCTTTTTGAACGTCTGACATGTTGATAATCCTACTTTTTAATTTATTGATGGTCTCATTGACCGGTAACGCTTGCAAATAGCTACTGACGATAAATATTAAAACGAAGGATTATAACTAATACTACGAGGTAATGATTTGTGCAGAACTGCTCTTAAGCTTGTGCGTATTATAAAAGGCTTATCGTACTATCGCAAGTGATATATGGCTTTTTGTGTAACTGGTTACAAATCAGCGTTTTTTTGCGCTAACTTATTGGTTTATTGAGCATTTGGCAAGCGAAAAAGGTAAATAGCAACCCCTGTACAGACCACTGCGACAAGCCACGCTATCCAAATCAAACCCTCAGGCAAGCGATAAAACAGCATAGCTGTCGATATCGCCATCATGATGGTCGCAAGCCACTTAGCATAAAGCGGTACTGCATGATTTTCTTCCCAATCACGGACGTACTTGCCGAAGTATTTATGATTAATCAGCCAAAAATGAAAGCGTCTTGAGCTGCGCGCCCAGCACCCTGCTGCCAACAGTATAAAAGGTGCGGTCGGCATCACTGGTAACAATACGCCAATGATACCCAGCACAAAAAACAACCAGCCTAGTATCACAAACGTCCAGCGCACCGTTGGGCTGTTAGACTGATTGGTCTTGGGACGATAATAAAAGGCTTTTTTGTCGGTCATATTGATTACATCAATGCTAGTGGGCGTTTAAGAGCTATTTTTATAAAAAAATAATCATGCAATAAAGACTCATTTGGCTCAATATTGTTTTTGCGTTTTTATGTGGTTATTTCATGTCTAGCGGTCTGCCTCTACCATCTGCCTATAAAAAAACCACTAATAGCAAAGGCTAAAGTGGTTTTTTCTTAAGTGGTTTTTTCTTAAGTGGTTTTTTCTTAAGTGGTTTT
>NZ_JADQAL010000017.1:0-37138 GCF_022129275.1 Psychrobacter sp. Ps3 | reverse complement strand
AAGTGGTTTTTTCTTAAGTGGTTTTTTCTTAAGTGGTTTTTTCTTAAGTGGTTTTACTGAGTATAATTACGCAAACTAGCCGCGCATTGATAAGCATCAAAAAAGGTGCTTATACTAATAGCAGCACAATCACCGTAAAGATAACGAAGTAAACAAAGACGCCAGCGGTCGCATAAAACGTCTTAATCTCTTTATTATTAATCTTAATCTTACTGAGCGTCGTGCCAAGCTTGAGCATAGAGATGGCAAAAAAGTAAAACGCCAAAGCCAGTAGCGTGATACTGATAATAAAGATCACCACAGGAGCGACGATACCAAAAAAGGTCTCGGTGCCGGGGAACAGTATCTTACCTTTGATAACCAGTATCAGTAGTACGGCAGCCAGCCCCGACGCCGAGGCATGAAAAAAGATAATATCGTGCCAAGAAGCATCCGTTCTATAAAAGCTATTTTCGATACCGAAATGACTATCAGCATGGTCCACCTCAGTCGCCCCTCTTTTTCCGACGGCTCGATAGGCGTTTATCTTACTGACTGTAATCAGGAAGGTAAAAAAGGTAAAGGCAATCCACAAAAAGACGTACAAGTTCAAGCTCATAACTACCTCAAGACTCATATAATTATGCCTTTAATATAGCATTTATATATACCGTATTATGTATTAATAAGACTAACGAGTGTACGGAGTGTTTATAAGTCTCGCTACATGATGGTTAGTTTGCGAGTATTAAGGTGGTCGAACTTGTTTGCTTTATCTTATTGGCATAAATAAACCGCTATGGCTTGAGGTGGTAGCGGTACTTTGCCCTAGGTAGCTAAAGCTTAATTTTAGATACTAAGGGTGAGTTGTCAGTTAAAGTAGCTAATAGATGTATGAATGCCATTCTTTGTCATTCCTGATACGCTTGCATCACCGCTTACAAGTCGTCTATGATGATGCAGTAGCTATCGATAATAGCCATTCGCAGTACGGATTCATTAGCAGTACTGATCAAAAATAATGTAGCACTACTCAATCTTGTCGGGGTGCTTTGCTTTTAACCTTGTAACGATTGTTAAAACCATCGCTGAGACACACCCGTGAACCTGAAGCAGTTAGCACTGACGTAGGAAACAAGCATGACAGACCCTAAGCAGTCTATAAACAAGAGAAACCTCTACCTGACGCGCTGATCTGATAGCGCCTTACATGTTGAGATTTTGCCTTTTTTGTTTTATTTAAACAGCATCAGTCTGATTGTTTTCTATCATTAAAAAGGAAACAACCATGCAGTCAACCACCAAACTGACCCTCACCCTCGAATGGTTCTTAAACCCTGATCATCTGCCCTTTATCGCGGGTGTGACCACGGGCGCATATGAGCAGGCGGGACTAGATATCACTATCATTGAGCCTGATGACCACTATGATGGCTTTGCTGAATTGCAAAACCAAAGTATCGATCTGCATGTGAATGAGCCGATTCATCTGTTTGAGCATTACGCACCAAACTTGCGCGCGCTGGGCTGCTTTTTTGAGACCGATGGCGGCATATTGATGCAGCAATCCAGCATGGATAAGCTAAAAAACAATCAGCCGATTCGCATTTGCACCCCTGCCGCTGAAGAAAAAACCAATCGCATTGGCTTTGAGATATTAGCTCGCTATGCTAAGAAAAACGGCTTTACTATCAGCCGTGATAATGTGAGCTTTGTACAAAAGGACTTCTATCATATAAAAAACCTGCAAGAAGACCTTAGTCTCGATGGTGCATGGCTGTGCTTTTATAACTTTGAAGGCGTTGAAGCGACTCATGAAGGACTAGACTTTGAATTTATCGATCAACACCTGTCCCCTTATCCGAACTTTTCGGCGTTAGAAATCCTCACGACTGATGAGACTTATAGCGCAAAAAAAGACGCGATAGATGCCTTTATCCAAGTGACCAACCAGATGACTGAGCTGTGTAAAAATGATCCAGAGACTGCCCACCATATGTATTACCACTATAGTAAAACTGAGGCGGACGCGCTGATGGACAGCATCATTGATAATACGTTAGGCAGATTGATCACACCAATCACGCCTGATGCGAATAAATGGCAAGAGCTACGCGAGATGCTGGCCGAAATCGATATCGTGACGTTGACTGATGAGCAGTACCAGTCGCTGTGGGCGTTGTAGATATTTTATAAGTTAAGATATTTTGAATCATAAAAACCGCCATTGTGTTTGCTATGGCGGTTTTTTATTTGAGGTAGAGTTACAAAGCATGTTATAAGTTGATTGAAGCTTACGATACTCAAAAGCTCAAAATAATGATTTGTTAGCTCTCTTATTTCTACACCAATTTATAGTATTTTTGCCTCAGACACCCTTATTTTGACAAAAAATGCGTGAGAATAGCTATTTCAATATAGTTCTTACAATCTTATTAGTGCTATTAATATTCAATTTTAAATAAAGAAATTTTTCTTATAAAACTCTAACTCTTGAATACTTTGGATAATATCAGGTTTAGCACGGTGTTCGACTTCATCTTTAATGTATTCAAAATCGTACCATTTATAAACAACCTCTTTCATACTAGAAACATCAAGATTTCTATGAGTGAAATAATTTTCCAATTTAGGCATATAGTTTTTAAGAAAGCTTCTATCAAAATGTACTGAACTTCCACACATTGGAGAGGATTTAAAATCAATCCATAAGTTTAGGAATTCTAAAATATTACTTTCTACCTCTTCTTTTCCTAAATTAGATATTAAAACCTCTTGAATCAACCCGTTATTCTTGTGAGTATTTTTGCACCAGTCGTCCATCTTCATAATAACTTCGTAATTATTATGTATAACAAAACTGTCTGAAACAGCTATAATATCAAGATCTTTACTAGTTACCACACAACAAACTTCTAAAATCTCATCATTATCAGGCTCAAGTCCAGTAGTTTCGATATCGATCCACACCAGATTTGTATTCTCTCTAGGCATACCCAATTTCCTGTACGAACTCAAATTCATCTCTATCTAATGAAGATGGATCAAAGTCAGACTTGACCTTGCCCTTCAAACGACACATGAGCCTATAATGGATAGGTGCACTTTCGTTAACACTTTCAACTGTAAATACCATTGACTCGGTATTATTATTTAATAAGTGAGAAATATCTGCCGATAAGTACCTAGGGCAATAGCCCAATTTCATCTTTGAACCTTCTTCCATAGGGCTTAATACTAATGTAGCGTGACTATCGTAATCATTTTCTGGTTCATGCTGAAGAAGTAATTCAGTTCCAACAGAGAGGTTATTTACATATTCTTTCGCTTCTTCTGATCTGTGGCTTAAACCATGAACAAAAAAACAGCAGTCAAACTCACCTACTTCATTAACTTTCAAACGGGAGAAAGTTTGTAAATTATCTGTGATTTTAATACCATTACTTCGCTCTAATAGATCCATTTCGGTGGCATGATCGTTTAACCTCAACCAAGAAATGAATCTTGGATATTCAGGTCTTCTTTTAGAGAGCACTCTATTCTGAAAAAGCGGAAATAACTGAAAAGAGGTATAAGTCCTATCTAAATCATCCATTCCCTGAAATGGAGTGAATCCATCATTCTTAGCTTTTTTACTACCATTTGTATAGCGGAAGGTGTAACTCTCACCATCATAATCTAAATTACCGACAACGTGCCATAATCTAGATTCTTGACTCTGCCAAGAAATAAAAACATTATTTTTTTGAATATTCATAAATCACCCTATACGGATAGTATGCGACATCGATTTTCTTTGATCATCGCAATTGCAAACTCTTTAGAAATTGGAGAAATTATTTCATCATCAATAGAGTTTATAATATTCTCAATAACTGTTGGAGTTAAACTTGACCTTAAAACTTCGTTCCAATACCCTCGGATATTATTAGAAGAACAGTCGTGGCTAGTTGCTTCAATATATGCTCCTATAGTTGTCATTGGACGTCGGTCATTTGTATTTTGATACAGTGCAGAACGAGCTTTAGCAGTAAAAGCTGGTATCTTTCTATTTTTATCTTTAGATTCTAACCTTTCCTTTTTCTCTTCATCACTAATGTTTGCTCCTAAGCTAGAAGCATGATCATAAGAAGGGCATATAAATAGCTCATCCTTACTATCACGCTTGCCTTGGAGTACTGCCCAGTTCTCATGATGTCTGTCTTGGTTGCTAATTAAAACGTCAAGTAGCAAGTAACCACAATACATGTCGCAAGCTGATAAGGAGAAATTGCTATTTAATTGGTGTTCAGGAAGAACTTTGACATACTTTAAACTCTCAAGTACAAAGTTAACTGTATGCTCTTTAACTTTTTGGAAGCTTCTATCTGTAGGTTGCAAAGGATCTGGATAATTTTCTTTCAAAGCATTTGTTACATATGTGAATAAGAACTGGTTTCCAATAATCATTTCAAAATTTTCAGGCAATACATTTTTAGCAAAAACGCCTAATTTCTTTACTTTATTTGTTCCGTCGTCATGAGTCATAAACGCCAACTCATAATTAGCATGAGGAACCATAAGTTCGTCGCATATTTTGTCAGCAACAACCTCAGACCAATGTTCACCCGTAGTACCACGCGAAAATTTAAATAGACATTTGACATTGTATACAGGATGTTGGAACCAGAATTTTTCTTTGGTACCTAGTTGTTCAATATTATCTGTTGTAACATCTAAAGCATCTAAATCTATTATATTTTCACAATTTATCATATCTTAGAACCACCAATTATAGCATAGTATGGTTAAACGTATTTATGTCAGCACATTGAGAGTCCATTTATAGATATGTTTTAACGCTTTGCTAATAATAATAACTTAATTTTAGAAAAGAAAGATATTAAAAGTTATACGCGACACTCAGTGACGCATATAACTAGGAATTGGAACTTAGTCACCAATTAATCTACAATGCCTTCAACTCCTCCATCTGCCCCGCCATAGTTTTAATCTGCCCCTCAAGCTCAGCCAGTTTCGCTTTCTCAGCATCGACTACTTCCGCAGGCGCTTTACTCACAAAGCCTTCATTGCTCAGCTTGCGCGAGATACCTTCGGCTTGCTTTTGTAGCTTATCAAAAGATTTACCCAGGCGTTTTAGCTCAGCGGTTGGGTCAATCAGCCCTTTCATGGGTACCAGTACACGTAGCTGGCCAACCATGCTTGATGATGACAGTGGCACCTCATCACCGTCTTTTAGAATCGTTAAGCTCTCCACTTTCGCTAATGCCTTAAATTGATTGGCAATGCGCGATAGGCGCTGCTCTTCTTCACTAGAGATATTTTGTAGTAGCACAGGCAAGCGCACCGCGTTACCGAGTTTCATCTCACCTCTGATATTACGGACGCTAGCGATCAGCTCTTGTAGCCAGTCCATATCGGACTCGATTTGCTCGCTAATCAGCGCGCTATCGGTTTGCGGATAATCAGCGATGACGATGCTGTCGGTGTTTTTGCGATTTAGCAGCGGCGCGATAGTTTGCCAAATCTCCTCGGTCAGATACGGCATAATCGGATGGGTGAAGCGCATGGAGCTCTCGAGCACATGCAGCAGCACATAGCGGATTTGCGCTTTACGCTCGTCTGTCACTGAGTCATCGTTGAGGCTGGCTTTGGCAAGCTCCACGTACCAATCACAGTACTCGTTCCAGATAAATTCATAGATATCTTGGCTGACCATATCGAGACGATACTGGTTAAAGTGCTGATGGATATGTTGGACGCTAGAGTTTAGACGACTTATAATCCATTTTTCGGGTAGCTCCCACACCTCAGGCTTCGCGCTTTGGTCGATAGGCTTGGCATTGCTGTCACCATCGACACAGTTCATGAGGACAAAACGGCTGGCGTTCCAGATTTTATTACAGAAGTTACGATAGCCCTCGACACGCTTGAGATCAAAGTTAATATCGCGGCCCGTGCTCGCCAAGGAGGTAAAGGTGAATCTCAATGCATCCGTACCGTAAGCGGCAATGCCTTCAGGGAACTCTTTACGCGTTTGCTTCTCAATTTTCGCCGCGTCTTTTGGGTTCATCATGTTGCTGGTACGTTTTTCTACTAGCGTTTCCAAATCGATACCATCGATGATATCGATTGGGTCGAGCACGTTACCCTTGGATTTGGACATTTTTTGTCCTTGGCCATCACGGACGAGACCATGCACATAGACGGTCTTAAACGGTACTTGCGGCGTGCCATCTTCGTTTTTCACGAAGTGCATGGTCATCATGATCATGCGCGCGACCCAGAAGAAAATAATGTCAAAGCCCGTGACCAAGACGCTAGTTGGGTGGAAAGTCTCAAGCACCTTTTTATCGGCAGCCGGATCAGCCCAGCCTAGTGTACTAAAGGTCCAGAGACCTGAACTAAACCAAGTATCGAGCACATCATCATCTTGGCGCAGTTTGATATCGTCACTTAAGTTATATTTAGTGCGAACTTCGGCTTCATCGCGGGCGACATAGATCTCACCCGTCGCATCGTCATACCAAGCCGGAATACGATGTCCCCACCACAGCTGGCGACTGATACACCAGTCTTGCAGGTCGGTCATCCACGCCATATACATATTTTTATACTGCGCGGGGACGAACTCAATATCGCCATTCTCGACCGCATCGATCGCGGGACCAGCCAGCTTATTGACTGCCACATACCATTGATCGGTTAGCCACGGCTCGACGATGACGCCGCTACGATCGCCGCGCGGCGCTTTAAGCTCGTAGTCTTCAATGCTATCTAGCCAGCCCTCTTCTTGCGCTTGTGCTACCATCTTGACACGGGCGGTAAAGCGCTCGAGACCTGCGTAGCTATCACCTGCGTGGTCGCTTGGCGTTGTCTCCAAGTTAGGCTCACGCGTTTGCAAATCAGGGTAGATTTCCATCTGTGGCAAGATATTGGCATGGGCATCCAATACATTAATCAGCGGCAGCTCATGACGACGGCCTAATTCGTAGTCATTAAAATCGTGGGCAGGGGTGATTTTTACGCAGCCGGTACCAAACTCAATATCGACATAATCGTCGGCGACGATAGGAACGATGCGCCCTGTGATTGGCAAAGTAATGGTCTTGCCCACTAAATGTGCGTAACGCTCATCGCTCGGATTGACCGCGACAGCGGTATCGCCAAGGAGCGTTTCAGGACGGGTGGTGGCAACGACTAGATAGTTTTTGCCATCTTGGGTCGTTAGGTCTTTATCCGTGAAATGATAGCGAAAATGCCAAAGGTTACCTTTTTCATCATGGTTTTCGACTTCAAGATCTGACAGCGCGGTTTGAAATTTAGGATCCCAATTGACCAAACGCTTACCGCGGTAGATAAGACCTTCGTCAAACAGACGTACGAATACTTCTTTGACCGCATTGGACAGACCGTCATCCATGGTAAAACGCTCACGCGACCAGTCGACTGAGCTGCCAAGCCTACGAATCTGAGTCGTAATATTATCGCCCGACTCTTCCTTCCACTCCCAGATTTTATCAATAAAAGCATCGCGGCCTAAATCATGGCGACGGATACCCTCAGCGTTGAGACGACGCTCAACCACCATTTGCGTGGCGATACCGGCATGATCCGTACCCGGTTGCCACAGCGTATTGTCGCCATCCATGCGGTGATAACGTGTGAGCGCATCCATGATTGCATTGTTAAACCCATGTCCCATATGCAGCGAGCCCGTGACATTTGGCGGTGGCAGCGCGATAGAGAACGACTCATCTTTATCAAAGGTTGGCTGAAAATAGCCGCTTTCTTCCCAGCCTTGATACATGCCTGCCTCTACTGCGCTTGGGTTATAAGCGCTCTCTAATTGGCTTAGCGCGGCTTGGATAGACTGGGTTAGGTTGGTGTTAGTATTAGAATTGCTCATAGTGGCCTGGTCTTTTATTAATAATGAAGGTAAAAAATAGGTATAAATATAGGGTTAATAACGAATAGAGTGATTTTAACGCAGATAGGGTTATTTTGTTAGCGTTAAGGTGATTTATCGGCGCAGATTTCAGCGCTATTATTAATTCTTATTAAACAATCAACAACAGCAATCCGTCTAATCCTAAATATAATGGAGCATATCACTTTTACCGCAACGGCTTAATACTAAAATAATGACACTAAAAGATTAACACTGAGATATTAAGAATGAAGTACATTGAACATTAAGTATATTCACAATACTGTTACTAGCCATACAAAATAGCGAGCCTGCCGTGCCCCAAAATAACGATAAATCCCAAGACGTAGCCAACGACACTTTAGATGCTCAAAGTCAGCACAATATAGAGAGAAACAGTACAGATTCTGATACGGTAGCGACCGATAAAGAGCCTCTAGAAGCTTGCGAAGACAAAGTTAATGATGACGTCGATGGCAGCGTCAAAGATGATGATGCTAATACTGACAAAGAAAATTCGTCACAGGATGTCGACGATAGCGCGCCTAGCAGTGATGTCACCGAAAACCTCAGCGATGAAGACTTCCCAGAAGAGTTCACTGAGGAAGAAAAAGAAACTATCAAAAAGGTCGCCAGCGACGACAACTTAAGTAAAGCCAAAAGCTCAGCGAGTATCTTAGTCGAGCAGTTCATCGATGCCAAAGAAACTTTTGGCCGCTCCTTAGGCTCATTGTTTACCAGTGCCTTTACTGCGGGGTTAGAGATTGGCATTAGCTTCTTTGTGATTTTGTCTGCCTTTGCCCTGCTCAAGGGTGTCGTACCGGATGACTACGCTATGGTACTGTCCTCCTTACTGTATCCGATTGGCTTTATCATTGTCGTTATTGGGCAGTCATTATTATTTACTGAGCAAACCTCTTTATTGAGCCTGCCTGTCCTGAATAAGATTGAGCCTTTGCATAAATTGCTACGACTTTGGGGCATCGTTATCGCGGGTAATGTCGTCGGCGGTTGTCTGTTTGCCGCTTTGATGATTGGCCTAGGTCTTAATATGGATCTATTTACCGTAAGCGCTATCAATGCTTATGCCGAGCACATTTTAGGCTTTGAGTGGTGGGTAATCTTTGGCAGCGCAGTACTCGCCGGCTGGATGATGGGCATTGCCGCCTGGCTTGTGACCTCCGCGCGCGATACCATTAGTCGCATCGTCCTTGTGACACTGATCACAGGGAGTATTGGCTTTTTGGGGCTGCATCACAGCATCGTTGGCAATATCGAAGTATTCGCCGCCTTAATGTACGGCACTACTGTGGGTATATTAGATTATTTACTATTTTTGGCAGTCGTATTAGCTGGTAATACTGTTGGCGGTGTGGTGTTTGTGGCGGTGCTTAAAAACCGTACCTTCTTGTTCGATGTGGCTAAAGTTCGCGAAGAAAGTGCTGAGGATAGGTCTAACAAGTTAGCAAGGCTTAACGGTCGCAAGCGTTAAAAGTGTCTGGCACTTGCTTAAAGGGACTGATGCTAACCGTTACTTATAGAAAATCTCATGACCAGTACTATCGCTTGGTCATGAGGTTTTTATTTTACCTTGTCTCGATCATTGATTGCTTAGGCATAAGCTGCTTGCTGCTTTTTGGCTTTACCACTAAATACCTTGACCAAGATGCCGGCGGTGAAGAACATAATCAGCGTATAGATCGCTGGCGTCATCGACATATCATAGTTAGACAATAGCGTCAGCGCCATAAAGATCGACAGCGTACTGTTTTGTAGTCCCACTTCCATGGTAATCGAGGTTCTTTGCGCTAAGTTTAAGCCTAATAGCTTACTGGAGAAGTAGCCAAGTGCCATAGTGACTAGATTGAGAATTAACGAAACAGGCCCTGTATTCACAAAAGCGTCAACGATGATATCGCGTTGCACATAGCTCAAAAACACCACGAGCATCGCCAAAAATGTTACCCCAAATCTAGAAACCAGCACTTGCGAGCTGTCGGCGAGTTTTGGCTTATAGCGTTTAATTATCATACCGATACTAATAGGCAGAATAGTAATCACAAAGAGTGAAATCATAGTTTTGGCAATAGGTAGCTGAAATTCAGTACCTGCACCCATAAAGTAAACCAGCGAAAAGCTCAGTACGATAGGAATGGTAAAGACAGTAATAACACTAGCAATGGCGGTCATAGTCACTGATAACGCTACATCGCCTTTGGCCAAAAAAGTGAACAGATTGGAGGTGGTGCCGCCCGGACATAGCACTAGTAGCATGACGCCTACCGCATATTCAGGACGTAGCGGCATAATATTGGCAAGAGCAAAGCCGATAAGCGGTAGCATGATAAGCTGATTGGCTAAACCTATACTCACCGCTTTAGGGAATTTTACTACGCGTTTGAAGTCATTTACGACTAAGGTCAGACCCATGCCCATCATAATCAAAAATAGACAAATAGGAATGACGACTGAATTGACAAAGGTGACTAGCTGAACACTTTCCATAACTACTTCCATGTAGTGAAGACCTATTTAGGCCGAAAAATAACGTTATAAATGAGTATAACGGTACAAGCATAAACTCATTGCTCAGTTTCGACTACTTGCCAGTCAATAATAGGCTTTTGTTTTTTAATAGAAAAAACGAGGGTATGATTAGACAGTAGTTGTCGCAGATAAGAGGTTTGGTTTAACCGTGATTTATGAATGAAGCGACGAAACAACTGATACTAGCAGAGGATTATTTGAGACTGTCGCTGCTGATGACCGCCGTACCGTAAGCAATCGCTTCGACCATACTGCCGAGCTGATTGACATTCGTGACCTCTAAGCGCAAACCATAGACGTGATTATAGCCTTTGCTATGCGCTTGGGTACGCATACGCACGAGCGCTTCCCGGCGAGCTCGGTCGAGTAGTGTCTCGTAAGTGGTTAAGTTTTTGCCAAATAAGCTCAGCACTTTGGCGATGACCATTTTGAAGTAGTCTTGCGCGATGACCACGCTGCCAAGCACAAGCTCGCCTTCACTATTCGCTTGTAACTTGGGGCGATAAAAACGCTCACTTGAGACGATAATATGACTCAGCTCTTTTTCTGCTACTGATAAACGTCCTAAATGCTGGCGCTCATGGCGCGTACCAAAGAACCAGCCGACGACAAACAAAATCAGTAGCGGCGCATAGTTGATCAGCATTTGCGTTAAAGAGTTATTCATAACCCATCTCTAGTGATAAAAGTCTGACAGCTTAGCGGTATGACTTAATTGTATGAAAAGGCACTACTCACCAAAAGGATTAAAGCGTGGTAAGTCATCTGCAGGAGGGTTGATTGGTGTTGGCTGGCCTTGGTTATTAGGCGCTTGATAAGACTGATAACCCGTATCGCTAGGATACGGATTGGATGATGGCTGCTCCTCGGGTACTGCTTTGATGGCAGTGCCGTAGACAAATAGCTCAGAGGCGCCTTGGGCGATACTAGACGTCGAAAACCTTAGTCCGACTATAGCATCAGCGCCCAACGCTTCAGCTTTGACCACCATACGATCTATCGCTTCTTGGCGCGACTCTTCTAGTAGCTCAGTATAAGCGGTCAGCTCGCCGCCAACGATGTTTTTTAGACCCGAAAATAAGTCTTTACCGACATGCTTTGAGCGCACGGTACTACCATAGACGACATCTAAGCGCTCAGTAATACGATAGCCTGGTAAATGCTCAAGGTTGGAGAGTTGCACGGTCATGGAATAGCCTTGTTAATCATTGGTATGAAATAATAAAAACAGCTCAGTCAAATTACCTTCGATACTATTGGCCATTTGCGCCATTTTCTTATCATCGCTGCGCATTTGTGTCAGCTCTTCATCTTCATCGTCGATGCCGCTGAATACGACCATAGGCAAGGTCAAAACAGCGACATCTTCAGCTGTCTCTTCGTTCTCAAACCAGTCCTCAGCTTCATCAGCATACATCGCATCGACAAACCCTATCGACCAAGCGACGATATCTGACTCCTCAGAGAAGTCCATCGCCGTGTCTTCATCCTGCGCATCTTCGTTAAATGGCAGCTCGATGGGCTGCTCATTTTTGAGCTCAGCGAGGATAGCTTGACGCCAGCGTTTTACGCCATCTACTACGTTCTCTGGTAGTTTGTCCGCTTGACCATCAAATAGCGCATCCAACCAGTTAGGCAGTGGACGACCGATCACCGTAGCGGTCAAAAACCCATGGGTGGCGATACTATCGAGCACGTAGAGGCTCTCTTGGTTATCCAAAAAATCTAGTAATTGATCAAAGCTCAATGGGTTGCTACTCATGGCGCGCTTCCTTGTCGTTTGGCTGCCGAATTTTAACGCTACTATTCGATTAGGAGGTTCTATATTAAGCGGTATCCGCTTAGCACGACTAGCGTTGTCTTATGTTAGCTCAGTGTGTTGCCCTTTTAGCAAAGGGCGCGAGAGCTAGACCTCGTCATCATCCCAGTCGTCATCGAGATCATCATCGTCATCATCTTCTAAGTCGTCTTTTAGCGCTTTTGCTAGACGCTTTTCTTCTAATAAATTATCAATGAGACGACGCTTCTCTAAACTGCTCAGGCGCGTACGGACACTGCTCTCAGCCTCTTCTACCATCTTTGCATCGTCGTCATCGGCAAATTCATCATCAAAATCATCAATATCAGGATCACTCATGACAAACTCCTATTATTTGTACCAAAAATTCAAAATCATTCACTTTATATATGCCTTATAAAGTCTCTAAAGTGTCTTGTCAATGCTTTTCGTCATTAAGCGCATTTTATCTCGGTACTGATTCGGTACTGATTTTTATTCTCTAGGCGATTTAAGCTTCACTTTCTGTCATCAGCACTGAGTTGCGCACATCAGCTAAGCGCTGCATCATAGCATCATTACCTCCATCAAATATCGCACATTCACGCTCATAGACTGTAGTTGGGCGCTTGACGCTTTGTACCTGCACGTAGCTTGCAATCTGTTTTAGACCTACTTGAGGCAGTAATATAAGCATCTGCTCTTTTTTGCCGACGCTCGCGAGCAGCTGAGTCATCGCTTCTGCTTGCGCTTCATCACTGACGCATACTTTTGCCGGTAGCGCAAAGCGAGACAGCTCAATATGCTTATCATGAATGATTTTATTAAGCATCAAATACAGCTTGCCTAGCATGACTCCGGCCAGTGCTACTTTTGCGTGGCTATTATCTGCTTTGAGCACCGCTATAGCGCCATTTTCATCAAAGTGCGGCTCATTGACCGCGCTAACTCCTAGTAATAAAGGCTGCTTTAACAGTTCAGTCAAAGCTTGCTGCAGGAGCTGAGTACATAAGGCTAGATAAGGCACACGCGTCTCTGGCGCTAAAAGCTCGAGCATATTGTACTCGTCATGAAAGCTAATATGTACACTTACCGTCTCAACGGTGCGAGAAGAAGATAAACTAGAGCCTTGCGCGCTAGGTTTAGCCGCATCATACCCTTTGGCGCTTGCCATATCGGTTGTACTACTTTGAGTGGTATCCGCGTCATGCTGCGCTTGGTCCGGACTAGAAGCGCGCGCCGCGCTCTCATTACTTTGAGCGGCACTGCTGCTGGCTGAGTGAGTATCGGTTGAGTGAGTGTCCGCTGATTGCTGAGACTTGAGATAAGCATTTAGCTCACTATGTATAGTAGCCGTATTGACTGCGGCGGCTTTAGTATTTGCTGACGCACTAGCGCTGTCATCAAGCGCGGCTTGCGCATAAGCCTCAGTTTCGCTTTGCTGACTGATCTCATCAGGATAACGGCTATGAGCCTGCGCTCGGCGCGCATACTGCTCACGATGCACATCTTCTATATCTTGACTTAGCGCGCTGATCTGCTCTTTTGTCGGCCGCGCAACATAGCTATAAACCAATAATAGCAATAAATGCAAAATCATCGAGCCAATCACAAACGGCCACTGCATGGTGATAATCTCACCTTTGCTGATGTCCTTTAAGGTGAGTGCGACGCTACCGATCACCGCATCGCCATTAGTCGCTATTTGGCTAATCGTATTGCCTTGTTGCATAGGCGCATTACCTACGGGCACTAACACCTCATCGTTGTTATCTTTAATGACCAATCGCGTGACATCTTGTTCACTAGTATAGCGATTGGCGATAACGCTCAGGCTGACCCGGTCTTGATTCTCTAAAGACAAGCGCGCCTCATCGATAAGCTGAGCGACCATCTGCTCGCCTTTTAGCTGACGACTGTTGCTCAACTGCTGATCAGTACTAATGACTAACAGTAAGGTTTGCAAACAAAAACTAATCAAGATTATGATGGCAAACAATCCTTGCCGCGGCGCTAAATAAGTCATGGTAGAGTAAACTTTTTTATAAGAAAGAATGAAAAAACGACACTGTCTATCGTTTTGTGATCGTTTTAGGAAAAGCATAAGGTCAAGTAGCGGCTAACGGCTCTATAGATAAGCTAACTGGTGCTTGGCAAGCTCAGTTTTATCGCCGAACGCTAGCGCGCTTATAGCTACTATATCATCATCACGGCTATCATAGTTTATGGCAATAATAAATTTAATGCTCTAAGGTTTAAGCCTAAACTTTCACCCATTTTGCTATCGTTAAATTAGCGAGCTATTTAGCGCTATCGGCCACCTTTGCGTCTGCCATGAGGCTTTTTTGCTTGCTAGATAGTTTGTGCCTCACATATAGGCTTAGCGTACTAAAGCTGTTATTATTCCTAATCTTATCTGTGCATACAAGGGACAATTTAGCCATGCCAAAAAATACGCCTTACTCGTTACCAAAAGACAGCAAAGCATGGCAACAAGCCGTCGATTCTGTCGCCGCGCTGCTACCTAGTAGCACAAGCTTGAGCGACTTTGATGCCTTGCAGTCGCTACCGGTGTTTGCTTTGATTGTGGTGCTACCCGCCCATGTGCCGGCGCTAGATATCCATAACTATGTACAATCTTGGGTGGATGAGCAGCCAAGTTGGCATTTGGTCACGGTAGCCGAAGATGCTGAGGCGAACTTTATTGAGGTTGATGTCAATGTCGCCACAAGCGACGCCGCTGCTAATGCTCAAACACAAGACACCACCCAATCGGCGTTTGTCCCTGCACAAGTGTTCCGCTATCTGCTAGTACCGGCGACAGATACCTTAATGCATCCGGCCAAAAAGGTGGCCGCAGCGCACATCATCGACGATCAGTTAACGACTCGTCTGCGTCGTGACTTGGCTCAGCACTATACTGATAATCAAAGCACTGATCATCAAAGTACGGGCAATCAAAGTTCAGAAGACGAAAGTACGGGCAACGAAGTCACGCCAAGCTTAGATAGCGAGAATTTAGTCGACTGTCATATCTTATCTATCGGTCACATGCTACGCACGCACAAGTTGGCTTGTTTTGACATGGACTCCACGCTCATTGAGCAAGAAGTCATCGTTGAGCTGGCCAAAACTGCAGGTATTGGAGCAGAAGTTGAGGCCATCACTGAGGCGGCTATGCGCGGTGAGATCGATTTTGATGAGTCTTTTGCCAGACGAGTCGCACTGCTTGAAGGCATTCCAACGACAGTGCTCGATGAGATTTGTGCGCGTCTGAAGATCTCTACCGGCGCTCATACTACAATCACTGCGCTAAAGGCTCTTGGCTATCATACGTTACTCGTCTCAGGCGGCTTTACCTACTTCGCTGATTATATCGCTGAGCGCCTCGGTATCGATGAGGTGCATGCCAACTTTTTGGATATAGAAGAAGGCGAAGTCACCGGTCATATTCAATTGCCTATCGTCAATGGTGATAAAAAAGCGGCCATCGTTCAGCAGACCGCTGAGCGCTTAGGTATTGAGATGACGCAAGTGGTCTGCGTGGGTGATGGCGCTAATGATTTGCCGATGATGGCGCTTGCCGATTTAGGCGTCGCCTATCACGCTAAGCCTATCGTCCAAGCCCGCGCTGATGCTGCAGTCAATGTCACCGGACTAGAAGGCGTACTCTACGCGCTTGGCTATCCTGAACTATCGCCGGTGTCCTAAGTCTGCTAAGTATAAAATGGGGCAAGTTCCTTTATCGTCCATTTAGCTCGTCACGCTCGGCCAATATCAGCGCTTGGCTTAGCGTATGAGCATTTTTGTAGTTTGTAGATCGCAGTCGCAGTACCTCGGACGCTAAATGCCGCCTCCGTAAGTGTATCAATCCTCTTTAGCTGTTTCATTGTTATAAGGAATGTCAATAATGACATCACCCTCACCGCGGCCAAATACGCCGCCCACCCATCGGCCTAACGCCTCTTCCCTTGATAAATCAGCTCAACCTAAGTCGCTCTTTGGTGTCTACATAAAGGGCATGGCCATGGGCGCCGCTGACATCGTTCCTGGCGTCTCGGGCGGTACTATCGCTTTAATCGCGGGTATTTATCAGCGCCTAATCAACGCTTTAGGTAGTATTGGGCCGAGTCTTTGGCAAGTGTTTCGTACTGATGGCGGCATCAAAGGCTTGCTTGCCGTCTGGCGACAAGTTGATGCGACTTTTTTATTGGTTTTGCTATTAGGTATCGTGACTAGCTTTGCCACTTTAGCCGGCATGATTAAGTACTTACTAGACAATCAACCTTTACTTATTTGGTCGTTTTTCTTCGGCTTAGTTGTCGCTACTGTCGTGATCTTATTGAGCGAGATTAAGCGCTGGACGGCGGCGCGCGCAAGCTTATTTATCGCAGGATTACTCATTGCAGTCTTTATTAGCCAGTTACCGATATCTTCTGCTACGCCAAGCTTGCCGTACTTGTTTTTTGCCGGAGCGATTGCGATTTGTGCGATGATTCTGCCTGGTATTTCAGGCTCATTTATCTTACTGCTCATGGGCGCTTATGATGCGGTGCTAGAAGCGGTAGATACCTTTAATTTGACCGTTATTTTTACCTTAATGGCAGGCATGCTGACGGGATTGCTACTCTTTACCCGACTGCTCAAGTGGCTATTATCAAAGTATTATCAAGCGACTCTAGCTTTATTAACAGGCTTTATCGCCGGCTCTTTAGTCAAAGTTTGGCCATGGAAAGTGGATGCACTCGGTACGCTCAATAGCGAGGCGACTCATAATGTCATGCCTTGGCACTACCCGACTGGCGCGCAGTGGCTAACGACTGTAGGACTAATGATTCTAGGCGCAGTTCTAGTATCACTGCTGTCTTGGTGGGGACATCAAAGCAAACAAACCCGCGCTAACTTTTAATGATTAGTAATAAGTGATAAGCGATAAATAATAAGGATACAAAACCTAAAAAAACAGACGTCAACTGTTGTCGCAACCGCACTTTTCTCGCTTTAGCTTTTGCCTTTTTGCTTTCATAATAAGTCATTGGAATTCACCTTATGAATAGCGAGATGAATGATGTTATCGACTGTATTTTCTATGGCGAGTATTGAGACTTTAAGTGCGGCTGGCAATACGAGCGCTTTGTTGGGTTATGGTATATTAGCCAGTCTCATTGTCGCCATTAGCTTGTCTTCGCAGCGCTGGCTGCTATGGTATGTATTGGGCGGCGTCGCCTATTGGTTAGCTGTTGAGGTGATACATAGTGGACTAATGCTCTGGACCTCGCTCTCAGAGTGGCATGGCTATGTAGCGGCGATGGGAATCAGCTGGCTGCCCTTATTTACATGGGTACTATACCGCGCTCTGCGCTACGAGGACGTCAGTCAAGCGATGGAGCAAGAGCGCGCACTCGCAGCAGCCCGTTACGTCGAGCACTCGCCTATCTATGATGACTATCAGCCACGATTTGAGTGATACCTCTTTGTTTTTTTCGTTAAAAATGCGCCACTCTCCGGCGCATTTTTTATGGTCTTAAAAATAGCCCTTAGCTTCAAAACTTTGCTTCTAACAGAATAATAAAAAGCTATTGTTACACGATACTTAACGGTCTCTACGCAACTACTAATGAATTGCATTGGACGCATAAGTTATCATTTAAATATATGCTTATAGTGATAATTACTATAGAGTACGCTTTATTTTACTGACCCTTAGGAGTGTTATTATGTTTACTGTTCCTGTTTTAGATATCAAGTCCGATCCATTAGATGTATTGCTTGCAGTTGTCGGCTACCGCTTGTCCATGCTTGCTGATAGTGATAACGAAGAGTTTCAGCAGCTACTGGCGGATCGCCAAGTAGTCATCGAAATTGCTAGCGAAGAAGCAGACATCGCTCGTCATTTTAGTTTCGATAATGGTCAATTTGAGCAAAAAAGCGGCGCAGCTGAAAAAGCGGACCTGACCATCAAATTCAAAGACTCTATGACCGGTGTTAAGCTATTAACTAAAGGTAGCTTGCCGGCCTTTATGACTGCAGTACAAGAAGGTAAGCTTAGCATTGAGGGCGATTATAGCTTGATGATGTGGTTCAATAAGCTTGCTAAGCATATCGTACCTACTATCCCAGAAGAGTGTGAGCCTTATATCAATAAAGCTAAGCCATACGCTTATAAAGCCCAGCAGTTTGCGGAGCATTGGGTAGGCGTCGCGAAGCATAAGCTTGGCAAATAACTCTAATAAATAGCGCCTAAACAGCTTTGTTTTCTCGCGCTAAGTATTTTAATTAAGGTTACGGTATACTAGATGCCGTAACTTTTTTTATGGCCTAATTTTAGAGGCTAACGTTCCATGTAAATTAAAGGATTAATGATGGCAGGATTACTTAGTATCTCAGAACCTACTTCGGTTAATGATAAAGCAGATGACATCAACGGTTTTGTCCCGGCTACTTCTGTACACTCGGCTAAAACCGCTGCTGATCTGGCAACCGACGCGACCCAAAATCAGGCTCGTTTTTCTGTTCAAAAGCGCAGCCGTGCCGAGATAGCAGCGCTATTTGACTTGCCATTTATGGATTTACTGCTTCAAGCGCAGAGTATCCATAGAGAGAACTTCACTGCCAATGAGGTGCAAATTAGCACGCTACTGTCTATTAAGACCGGCAATTGTCCTGAGGACTGTGGCTATTGCTCGCAGTCAGGTCATCACCGTGACAAGACCCAACTGCAAGCCGAAAAACGCTTAGCAGTAGATAAAGTGCTTGCCGCTGCCAAACGCGCCAAAGCTAGCGGATCATCAAGGTTCTGTATGGGAGCGGCTTGGAAGCACCCTAGTCAAAAAGATATGCCCTACGTGATAGAGCTTATAAAAGAGGTCAAAGCGTTAGGGCTTGAGACTTGTATGACTCTGGGTATGCTCGATTCAGATCAGGCGAGCCAATTAGCTGATGCGGGGCTTGATTACTACAATCATAACCTCGATACTTCTAGAAGTTACTACGATCAAGTCGTCACTACCCGCAGCTATGATGACAGACTAGAGACTATCGATCATGTGCGTAATTCAGGCATTCATGTCTGTAGTGGTAACATCGTCGGTATGGGTGAGAGCCGTGACGATAGGATCGACTGGGTACATGAGCTGCTCAAGATGCCAAAAGCGCCGGAATCTATCCCGGTCAATTTATTAGTGCCTATTAAAGGTACACCGCTCGGTGACAAGGTATTAAGCGAGGGCGAGCTGCCCGTACTGGAGTGGATTCGTACGATTGCGGTGACGCGTATCTGCTGTCCGAAGAGCTACGTGCGGCTATCAGCGGGACGTGAGAGCTTATCAGATAGCGAGCAAGCATTGGCGTTTATGGCGGGCGCCAATTCGTTTTTTTATGGTGATAAGCTATTAACCACAGGTAACGCCAGTCAAGCCAATGACAACCGATTGATGCAAGAGCTGGGCTTAACTGCGCAGATAGCAGCGCCTAGAGCGCCAAAAGTCGTCGCTGTTTTAGATGCGGCGAGCGGTCAGCGCTCCGAGGTGTTACTCACTGAGTAAGCCGCTTTAACATTAGTAAACATCAGCATAAAGCATCAGACATCAGAGCATTAACAAAAAGGTTTAGAGAGTAAGTTATGGCAGATTATTTTAACTGGATTAAAGCGGCGCATATCATCTCTATGGTGTGCTGGTTTGCTGCGATATTCTACTTACCGCGCTTGTTTGTTTATCATGCGATGAGTGAGGACAACATCAGCCAAGATCGCTTTGTGATAATGGAGCGCAAGCTATATCGCGGTATTATGACCCCCTCGATGATCGCCACTTGGATATTTGGTCTATGGATGGTGGGACTAGGCTGGGAGGTCTACAAAACCCAAGGCTGGCTGCATGTCAAAATACTACTAGTGATTCTACTCTCAGCCTATCACGGCGCTTGCGGTTTTTATCGTAAAAAACTTGTTGATGAGCCGCAATACAAAAGCCACAAGTTTTGGCGCGGATTCAATGAAGTGCCTGTCCTTGGCTTAGTGATTATTGTTATCTTAGTAGTGGTCAAGCCCTTTTAGCACGCTAGCTCACGGCTATTATTTAAAAATCGTCCGCAACTTATAAGTTGCGGACGATTTTTTATGTCTGATCATTAGAGGTGATTATAGTCTAACTAAGCTATATGGTTGGACGCATAATCTGATAGACGTTACTGAGGTCATAAACCTTATAACGCGCAGGCTCGCGGCGGTTTTCACCGGCATAGCTGAGCATCAGCGCTTGCTTAGCGGACTCATCGACCCAGCCGACAAACAGGCCGCTGTGCTCGACGCCGTTATAGCCATGATTAATGTAATACAGCCAATCTCCTGCTTGTATCTCGTGACTCGCAGCATACGGGCCTTGTCGATAGATGCCTTTATGGACGGTATCGCGAGTCACCCCTGCCCGCTTAAACACCGCATCTAAGTAGTCCCAGCAGCCGCCTTGAATGATGGCGCGCTCATTGAGCGCCATAGTGCGTGCGGTACTGATGACCTCGCGCGCGGCCGTGCTGCTTTGGCTTTCCGCTTGGCTAAGTATCGGTAAATATTGGCTATCGACGTTATCATAACTGCCGGATAAAAATGCCGGCAAGACTTGTGGCGGCTGATAGAATGGCTGCGGATAAGAATAACTAGTAGAGCGACTAGCTGTGTGAGGACGCGCACGTTTTATAGTAGAGCGAGTGCTCACTGTAGCAGCGGGTGCTGCTGAATACGAGGGCGTATAGCGGAGATTAGCCTGTGCTGATTTTTGGGCGATAAGGGCGCTCATACTGTCCGCGTGAGCTTGCGCCATAAAGACAAGCATCCCCGCTGTTAAAAGCGACTGATTACCCAAACGCAGCTTTGCGCTCATAGACAAACCCGACATGACCGACTCCCTAGCAAAATAGTAACTATCAAACTTTGATATCAGTTATAAGTTATAAACCATTTAGCTAGGAAGCTGCAAGCATTATCAGCACGAATTAGATGACAAAAGGTATTAAAAATTAGATAGTAGCTCATATCAAGCGAAGAGTAGTGCTTTAATCAGCGCTGTCCTGCATTTTAATATTGACATGGCGTTTGCTCAGCGCTTGACCTTGCAATATTGCTTGCGCCGCCTTCGCTTCTTGTACACTGTCAAAGCCGCTGATATGGTATTTACGGTTATCATCAGCATCTAAGATCTGGATTTGCTCACCAAATAGCGTGACTTTGTCCCCTTCGCTGAGCTGAATAGAGTCGCGCTTGCCGTTGCTATCATGGACCAACTCGCCTGCGCGCACCCATAACACGCCACTGCTGATGACGCCGCTGAGCTGTTTTTTGCGCTGCTGACGTTGCCTGTTAAAGAAAAAACTACCGATAATAAGCAAAGCCAACGCGCCGATAGAGAGGCGTTCAGGCAGTAGGCTCATCGCCATCGCCACGCCAACTGCGCCAACCAACAGTGCTGAGCCAAACCAAAATAGCCCATTATCGCCGGTAGGCGGCTGTCCTTGTAAGCTAATCTTCGCACCATTATCAGTCAACTTAAGCATAGAGACAACCTGTCACAGAATAATAAAACAACTCGTATTTGGCCCGTAGCTAGAAGATCATTAGGGCGTGTCCCTATTTCAAAAATGGTGATAAAAATGAGATAAATCGCAGGCAAACAAGGAAAATAGCGCAGGTAATATCAAGATATTGACCAGCTATTTGACACCGTTTGCCAAAGATTTAGCCATTTTTAGCCCATTTAGTCATAAACGCTTGAATTAGGGACACGCCCTAGCATAACCCTCTAGCTAATTAAATACCTTACCAGCCTAACGCTGTTTTTTGTAAGTCGACTAGCTCGCTGATGCCTTTTTCGGCTAGTGCCAACATATCATCAGCCTGCGCGCGGGTAAATGGCTTATCCTCAGCAGTGCCTTGTAGCTCAATAAACTCACCTTTTTGCGTCATCACCACGTTCAAATCGGTATCGCAATTAGAGTCCTCTTCATAATTGAGATCTAGATAAGCTTGACCGTCTTTCATACCGACTGACACTGCAGCGACCAAACCAATCAGCGGATCGGCTTTGAGCTTTTTGGTTTTCTGCAAGCTCTCTAACGCATCAATCAGCGCAACTGCAGCGCCTGTGACACTAGCAGTACGCGTGCCGCCATCTGCCTGCAGCACATCACAATCAAGATAGATGGTATTCTCACCTAATTTACTCAGATCGATCATCGCGCGCAGGCTACGGCCAATTAGACGCTGAATCTCTTGGGTGCGACCAGACTGTTTGCCGCGAGCCGCTTCGCGCTGGTTACGGGTATTGGTCGCGCGTGGCAGCATGCCATATTCGGCAGTGACCCAGCCTTTGCCTTTACCTTTTAGCCAACGCGGTACGCCGGATTCGACACTGGCAGTACAAAGCACTTTGGTATCGCCAAAGCTAACCAACACCGAGCCTTCAGCATGTTTGGTATAGTGACGCTCAAAGCTGATTGGACGAAGTTGATCAAGCTCACGGTTGTCATTACGCATATAGTATCCTAAGGTAGAGTTGGAACAAGGTTATAAAAGCCCTTGTAAAATATAGAAGATATCCTAACGTGGCAGCGCGCCAATAGCAAGATTGACGCAGCGCCATACGCTGGTATAAGCACTTTGGGTGTTATAAATACTCAGCACTAACCCCTATTGTTTATTCTAAACCTTCCATTTTACGTAGTTCTTTACGTAAGATTTTACCGACGTTAGATTTCGGCAGTTCATCAACGAACTGTACATGACGAGGACGCTTGTAGCCGGTCAGTTGTTTTTTACCAAAATCGATAAGCTCTTGTTCGGTGACATCGCCTTTTTTGACGACAAAGATTTTTGGGTCTTCGCCGCGCTCGTCATTTGGCACACCGATAGCGCCGACTTCTTTTACCGCTGCATGCTCGCTCATCGCCTCTTCAATCTCGTTCGGATAGACGTTAAATCCTGAGACTAATATCATATCTTTTTTGCGATCGACAATTTTGATAAAGCCTTTTTCATCCATAATACCGATGTCGCCAGTTTTAAGATAACCGCTGTCAGTGAAAGTATCTGCGGTTTCATCAGGACGGTTTTGGTAGCCTATCATCACTTGCGGGCCCTTTACGCAGATTTCCCCGCGCTCACCAATTGCCACTTCATTATCATCCTCATCGATAAGCACAACATCAGTGTTTGAAGCCGGAATACCAATTTTGCCAGTGAATTTGGCAATAGTCATCGGGTTAAAAGCCACTACTGGCGAGGTTTCGGACAGACCATAGCCTTCTACAATAGGTAAACCTGTGACCTTATGCCACTCTTTAGCGACGCTTGGTAGTACCGACATGCCGCCACCGATAGCCGCTTTTAGATTAGAGAAATCCAATTTTGCAAAATCATCGTGATGCACAAGACCGTTGAATAAAGTGTTGACGGCAGGAATAAACGAAGGCTTATATTTATCCATCTCTTTGATCAAGCCATCAAGATCACGCGGATTAGGAATCAGTAAGCCTGTGTAGCCTTGATACATACCGTACATGCCGCAAACCATAAAGGAGAACACATGATACAGCGGCAGCGCGGTCAAAATCACATCATCGCTATTGGCATCATCCTCAAAAGCGCTATTCATAAGGACGCTGATCTGTAGCATGTTGGCGACTAAGTTGCCGTGCGATAGCATTGCGCCTTTGGCCACGCCTGTTGTACCGCCGGTATATTGCAGCAGCGCCACATCGCTGAGATTGAGCTTAGGACGCTGATATTTGCTGGCAGATACCGAATTTAGCGCTTGCTTAAATGAGGTGCTGTTGGGCAGATTGTAAGAAGGGATCATTTTTTTGATATGACGGGCGACTAGATTGACTACTGTACCCTTTAGCGTGCCTAACATATCACCCAATTTACAGACGATAACGTGCTCAACCTGACCTTTATCCTCCGCTTCTTGATAAGTTTTCGCGAAGTTTTCAACGATAAATAACGCTTTAGCGCCGCTGTCATGCAACTGATGCGACAGCTCGCGGCTAGTATAAAGAGGATTGACGTTGACTAAGGTCATGCCTGCGCGAATGATACCAAGAGCCACTATAGGATACTGCAAAATATTAGGCATCATCACGCCGACTTTATCGCCTTTTTGGAGACCAAGCGACTGCAAATAACTGGCAATCTGACGACTATAGAGATCAAGCTGCTTGTAGCTGATCGACGCACCCATACAGATATAAGCGGTTTTTTTGCCATAGCGGCGAAAGTTGCGCTCAAAAACATCAAGCAGCGACGTATCGTCTTTTGGCATATCGATAGTAGCGTCAATGCCATAACGCTCATAAGCATTGAGCCAAGGTCTATCGCTTGGGATGTCCGGTATCGTTGGAAACTCATTTTGGATGGCAGGCGATGAAGTCTTGTTATTCTCAGTCATAAGTGGTCCTAAATGATTCAATTTAAGGGGATATTTAGAATGTCATTGTCAAAAAGCACTCTTTATTTAGTAAAATTACTGGATTCTAGTGCTAGCGACTATAGCATTTTTGCTAAAAATTCTCTATTGCTAAGCAAGACCCTGTGACACAAAGAAAAATGCCACGAAAAAAGATAAGGCAGCTTATAGCTACCTTATCTCTGTCTTTTGATATCAGATATTCAGTATCTGTGGTTTTTAAGCTGCCATCACTAGCCGCTTATCACTCGCCAGCTACCTTTAGCTTAAGCGTTGTTTTTAGCTTCCATATCGCGCAGATCTTTATGCAAGATTTTACCGACGTTTGATTTTGGTAGTTCATCGATGAACTCAACATAACGTGGACGCTTGTAGCCCGTCAGGTTATCTTGACTGTATTTTAGTACTTCTTCTTTGGTTAGGCTCTCATCTTGACGCACCACAAAGATCTTCGGCACCTCACCGCTCTCGCCATTGTTGATACCGATGACGCCGCACTCAACGATTTTGGGATGACCGGACATCACCTCTTCGACTTCGGTCGGATAAACGTTAAAGCCTGAGACTAAGATCATGTTCTTTTTACGATCCACGATAGTCACATAACCATCCTCATCCATGATACCGATATCACCCGTTAAGAAATAACCATCATCAGTCATGACCTCAGCGGTAGCTTCTTTACGCTGCCAGTAGCCTTTCATCACCTGCGGACCACGTACCCCAATCTCACCGCGCTCGCCTAGCGCGACCTCATTGCCCTCATCATCAATGATAGCAATCTCAGTCCCTGGCATAGGCACGCCGATAGTTCCAGTAAAAGTGGTACTGTTGATCGGATTCGCCGTTGATACCGGCGAGGTCTCAGACAGACCATAACCTTGCAAGATAATATTGCCGGTCACTTGACGCCATTTTTCAGCAGTTGAGCTGAGTACTGCCATACCGCCGCCCATAGAGACAAGCAGCTTGCTATGATCCATCGCTTTGAACTTCTCATTGATGGCAAGCGCGTTAAATAAAGTATTGACCGCTGGGAAGAACGAAGGCGGATTGGCTTCATAAGCTTTCATCAGGCTGTCTAAGTCGCGCGGGTTTGGTACTAATAGACCAATACAACCACGATAAATCCCGAACATACCGCAGACAGTAAACGAGAAAATATGATACAGCGGCAGGGCAGTCATAATGACAGGCTGCTCGCCGCGCTTATCGAATTCATCAAAGGCACTGCCTAAGAAGGTATTACTTTGTACTAAGTTGGCAATTAAGTTTTTGTGCGTGAGCATAGCGCCTTTAGCAACTCCAGTGGTACCGCCGGTATATTGTAGAACGGCAATATCGTTAAGGGTAATATCGTCTGGACGCTTATACTTACGGGCTGGACTCTTTTTCAGCATGTTTTTGAAGCTAACGCTATTACTGATATTGTAGTCAGGGACCATTTTTTTGACGTGACGTACGACAGTATTGACCATAAAGCCTTTGAGCGTACCCATCATATCGCCCATACCGGTGATGACGACATTGTCGACGACATCACGGCCGATATCTTGGTACGTTTTGGCAAAGTTTTCGACCATAATCAGTGCTTTGGCATCTGAATCTGTCAGCTGATGCTCAAGCTCTGAGGTGGTATATAGAGGGTTGACGTTGACTAAGGTGAGACCTGCGCGCAGCACGCCAATGACCGTCACGGGTAGCTGTAAGATATTCGGCATCATAACCGCTACTTTATCGCCTTTTGTTAGTCCTAACGACTGCAGATAAACAGCGACTTGCTTGCTATATTCGTCTACTTCTTGGAAGCTAATCGACGCGCCCATGCAAATAAAAGCGGTTCTATTACTAAATTCAGCGAAGCTCTTTTCAAAGATATCGATAAGTGAGCTGTTTTCGGGCGGCATATTGATATCATAAGTGAGCCCAAGCTCTTCATACGTTTTTAGCCAAACTGGGTTGTTATTACGGGTTGGGTTTACTTGATTTTCCATAATCTTCTTGCTCCTAATAATATAGTAAAGGGTAAAATAATTGATCGGGCACCCGCGTAACCCTTAACATACACACTTTGTATAGACTACTCAATACAAAAGAATGTTACTTGCGTGTGCAAAATGACTTGACGGTTACTATTTTAAAGCAAAAGTATTCATGAGCGACAAAAGCCTGTCTGATACATTAATGGTTTAAGCGTCACTATCTAGCCAACTAAAGTTTCTCAAATCACTGTTCTTAAAATCTGTTATCTAGCAATGACGCTATTTTTTAGCAGTTATTGTCTCTATTTTAACTACTATTGTTTATTAATTACCGGTTGTAGCGCTTCAGCAAGCTGTGTTAATTCGACAAAGCCGCGGCGTAAACCATTAGCATCGTCAACGGTCTGATAGCTGAGACTTTGGTTGGCAAGCTGAGTACTATCACTATATTGCCAATCATTGATATATGGGCTTTGTTGCAAACGCTGTCCAAAGCTTGCTACTGCTACCGCAAACTGAGTATCAGGGTGCGCGCTCATTAAGGAGACTCTTTTATTAACTGTAGTAATTGGCAGCTCAAGCAACTTTGAGGAGGCTTGCGGGGTGGCCTTGTAGCGAATCTTGAGGAAGCCCAGCTCCTTATTATTACTGTTATTCGCTAAAGCTTGGGTATTATCAGCATAACGGCGCGGAGCAATTGCGCCCTTCTCACCTCTAGGTGTGATTTCAAATAGCGCGACTACAGCCTTGCCCGCGCCTAACTCGCCAGCATCAACCTTATCGTTATTGAAGTCTTGCTCAGCTAGTAGACGATTCTCGTAGCCAATCAAGCGCCATTCATCGACGTGCGCTGGGTTGAACTCTAGCTGAATTTTGACATCACTTGCAACCGTATTAAAAGTCGCATTTAGCTCATCATCAAGTACTTTTTTGGCCTCGCTTAAGCTATCGATATAGCTATAATTGCCATTACCGTTATCAGCGATTTGCTCCATCATATAGTCATTGAGATTGCCGCGACCAAAGCCTAAAGTCGATAAGGAGATACCGCGATCGCGATTGGCTTTGACCAAATCCATCATCTCATCGACGTCGCTGATGCCGACATTAAAATCGCCATCAGTCAGCATAAGGATACGATTGATACTACCCTCTTTTAAAGTTTTGCTCGCCTGCTCATAAGCCAGTTTTAGCGCGTCCTCACCATTGGTCGAGCCTGCCGCCTTTAGGCTATTCACCGCTGCTTGAATCGTCGCCGTTTCGCTACCACTAGTCGGCGCAAGTGCCACTCGGGTGCTGCCTGAATAAGTGACAATACTGATAGTATCCTGCGCCCGCAGCTGCTTGGCGAGTAAGTTTAACGTGGCTTTGGCCAACGTTAATTTATCGGAGGATCTCATAGAGCCTGAGACATCGACCAAAAACACTAGGTTGGCTGCTGGTAGCTGCGCTCTGGCGCTACGAGTGTACTGGGCCGGATCGATGGCCTTGATACCGACTTTGAGAATTTGATTGGCCTGATCGACCCTATCCCAAGGCGAGTCGACAATCTCAGTCTCCACTACAAACGGCGCTTGCCCTAAACGCTGGCTATTGGAGAAATCATAAGGAAAATAATTGATCATCTCCTCGACTCTGACCGCGTCGGCAGGCGGCAGCTGACCTTCGTTGAGATAGCGGCGCACATTACTATAGCTACCGGTGTCAGTATCGATGGATAAAGTCGCTACCGGATTGTCTAAGGTACGGTTGATGGGATTGGCGATGTTTTTTTGATAGTTATCACCGGCTGGCTCTACCACGACGATAGGCGCAGGCCTAATAACCGCTGGCCCTGAGGAGATATCATAAAGTGTATTGGCGCGGTTTATAGATGGACTTGGCACTTGCGACCTTTTACTGTTTTGGGCCACTGGCGCTGATACGACAACTGGTGCTTCAATTAATCCAGCTTCGCTTTCTATGACACGGCTACTATTGTCGCTAGCCGTCATGACGCTTTGCTGTGAGCTACAAGCGCTTAGGCTTAAAGCTGCTAAAATACTGACTGCTAAAGTCTTCGTGGTCACGGTGTGTGAGCGCAAGCGATGGTGATAAAAAGGTGACATAAATAACATCCTTGTGATTAGGGATAAGCCTTTATTTATACTACTGAACTCATTTACTAAAAGCTATATAAAGCGGCGCTGTCTTTAAAATAACAACCTGCAAAACAATAATGTATAAAATGACAAGGTATAAAACAACAAGGCGTCATGAACTGTCGTCTAATCGCCTATAAGTCTTTTTAATTCTTAGTATTTGCTTTACGATAGCAGTATTATCACACTAACCCTTTGTTTGAGACATTCTTTAAACGCAGTCAACAGCTATATTATGCCTGTATTGGCTTTAACATTGATTGATACCACCCCTTTTTGAACCGATTATTTTTAAACCTATTAAAAGTATTGTTAACAAGCGAACCTTAATTTATGCCTGATATTATAGATAATGATCCTACCCTATTAGCGAGTGAGCCGATGGACAGCCGCTCTGTAGCTGAATTCACTGAACAAGCCTATCTCAACTACGCGATGTACGTCATCATGGATCGCGCCCTGCCCAATATCGCTGACGGTCTCAAACCGGTGCAGCGCCGTATCGTCTATGCGATGAGCGAGCTGGGACTCAAAGCGAGCGCAAAACCCAAAAAGTCGGCGCGTACCGTCGGTGACGTGCTCGGTAAATACCATCCGCACGGTGATAGCGCTTGTTATGAAGCGATGGTGCTGATGGCGCAGCCATTTAGTTATCGCTATCCGCTGATCACCGGCCAAGGCAACTGGGGTAGTCCTGATGACCCCAAAGCCTTTGCCGCCATGCGCTATACCGAAGCCAAAATGTCCGCTTATGCCAATACGCTCCTTGCTGAGCTAGGCCAAGGTACGGTTGACTGGCAGGATAACTTCGATGGCTCCTTGCAAGAGCCTGTGACCTTGCCTGCGCGTCTGCCTAATATCTTGTTAAATGGCACGACAGGTATCGCCGTCGGTATGGCCACCGATATTCCGCCGCACAACTTAAACGAAGTGGTGCGAGCGGCTATTCGCTTGCTCAAAAATCCAGATCTCTCGGTTAAGCAATTGACGCAATCCATACCCGCGCCTGATCTACCAACGAATGCTGAAATCATCACCAGTAAAAAAGACTTGCAGGCGATGTATGAAAGCGGACGCGGTAGCTATAAGATGCGTGCGACCTTCCATATCGATCCCAAAGAAAAAAACCTCGTCATTATCGATGCGCTGCCCTATCAAGTCTCAGGCAATAAAATACAAGAGCAAATCGCCCGCTTAATGACGGATAAAAAACTGCCTTGGGTCGTCGATATCCACGATGAGTCTGATCACGAAAACCCTTGCCGCATTGTGCTTGAGCTCAAATCAACCCGCGTCGATGTCGAGCGGGTGATGAGTCATCTATTCGCTAGTACCGATCTTGAGAGTAATTACCGCGTCAATATGAATATGATTGGCCTAAACGGTAAGCCGCAGGTCAAAAACTTAAAAGAAATCTTAGAAGAATGGTTAGTGAGTCGCCGCTCAGTAGTCACCCGCCGCGTGCAGTTTCGCTTAGATAAAATCGATAAGCGCTTGCATATCTTGGCAGGCTTACTCATCGCATATCTGCACATTGATGAAGTAATTCGCATTATCCGTGAAGAGGACGATCCTAAAGCAACTTTGATGCAAGATTATGATCTCAGCGAGATCCAAGCCAATGCTATCTTGGACATTCGCTTGCGTCAGTTGGCAAAATTAGAGGAGATTGAGCTACGTAGTGAGCAAGACGAACTCAAAGCAGAACGCGCCAAACTACAAGAGTATCTCGATAATCCTGAGAGCTTAACTCGTCTAATGATTGATGAGCTGACAGCGGATATGAAAGAGCACGGTAACGAGCGTATGTCGCCACTGATGGAGCGCGATGAAGCCCAAGCGCTTAAAGAGTCGGATCTGATACCAAGCGAGCCGATCACCGCGATACTCTCCAAAGCGGGCTGGATACGCGCGGCAAAAGGTCACGAGGTCGATCCTCAAGGCATGAGCTATCGCTCAGGTGACGCCTATCAAGCGTATGTGCGCGGTAAATCAAATGAGAAAATCTACGTGCTCGATAGCACAGGCCGTAGCTATAGTATTGACGCGCACAACCTCGCCTCGGCGCGTGGTCAAGGTGATCCACTCACCAGCGTACTCAAACCACCCGCAGGCGCAAGCTTTGAGCAGCTACTCACGGGTAGCGACGATCAGCGTATCATCCTCGCCAGCTCTAACGGCTATGGCTTTATCAATACGCTAGCTAATCTTGATAGCAATCAAAAGGCGGGCAAGAAAATTATCAACTTAGCGGCTGACAGTCAGCTGTTGCCAGTAGCCCGTATCGACGCTAATGCAACGAGTAGTGAAGATAACGCAGAAAAAGTCACTCCTGATCATGTCGCGGTGGTGACGAATGCTGGCTATTTATTGATTTTTGCGCTCGATGATTTGCCAGAACAAGCGCGCGGTAAAGGCAATAAGCTGATCACGCTCAAGGGCGATGAAGAGGTATTAGCGATTACGCCGCTAAGCTTGCAAGATAGCTTAGTCATTACCGCGGGTAAGCGTCATGTGACCTTAAAGCCGATGGATTTAGCGAATTATACCGGCACGCGTGGTAATCGCGGTGGTCAGTTGCCAAGAGGCTTTCAGAATGTGAGTTCGGTTGAGGTTGGTTGATTAAATTACTTCAACTTAATAAATTGTATCGTAAGTAAAAATTTACGGTACAATTTATTAAGACATTCTAAAATGTTATTAAGCATAGACTATATATCGTCATAATCTACTATTAAAAACTCGTCATGATATTTATTCTCTCCATCTTTAAAGCTTGACCTAATTAATTCTAGTTTTTCCGAATCACTTATAGATGAATTACAATCACAGTTTATATTAATTTTTAAATTTACGATATTACCATCTATTTCACTACGAACTACTTCAACATTTTCGTCAATATCACTAAAAACACTTTGCAAGCTTGTGATAGCACAATCTGTTGCTTTTTCAAGTCTTTCAGTTTTATTTTCAAAGAAACCCTCATCTAATCTACTATTAAGTACCACTCTCAATCTAATCTCGACTGCTCTCATTTTCTTTCCTTATAATATTCATAATAATTTCTTATTATATAAGACTAGATAATAAAGCACCAAATTTTACTTTAGCAACCGTAGGCTGGGCTTTTAGCCCAGCAAAACTATGCCAAAAAAATAACTCTCAAATCAACAATCAATCATAATCAACTTCAATCACATCAACACCTGTCGCACCCCAATCTAGCATATAAACACCCTCTTCCACACATTTTTGAAATGTCGAATACGTCCAATCCATCGGTTGCATTACATAACCATGTTTCACCGCATTGTAATGAATGTAATCCATATGGCGCTGGTAATCTAATTCATCTCTAATTCTATGCTCCCAAAACCGCCTCTGCCAAATACCTCGCTCTCTGCTTCTTATCCGAGACTGATTTATGGTTTCACTTGCAGATTTTGTAATTCGACGAGAAAAATGCGTTTTGATACTGGCGATGATCACAGCGTAATTATCGCTAGTATCTGCTAAAGTAATAAGCATATGTATATGATCAGGTAGCAATATCATGGCATGAAGTTCAAAATCGTGGTTTTGTTTAGTCAGTTGATAAGCATGACGAAACTCATTGATGTGCTTTGTCAGCAGCTTACTTTTACGATTTGCTAGATTCACGGTCAGAAAGTAGGTGCCCCCTTTTGTCTTATCTCTGATATAAGTTCGCATGGATTGCGCCTATAGAGTGTTTAAAGCATTTAAATGCTGGGCTAAAAGCCCAGCCTACAAAGAATTTCATTCTAAACCAATGTATCAAAACCCAACTACGACCACTATCAAAAAAATTATAAGCTCACCGCTAGCCCCGACTGTAGCGGTATCCTGCTGAGCTGGGCGAGTTGTGAGGGCTAGGTTTTGGGGTGGCTCGCAGAGCAGGAGACACCCCAAACCGTAGCCCTCGCCTCGCGCGGGTAAGCAGATACAAGCGTAAGGCGGGAAAAGCTACTAAGGATAATTTTCACCGCCGAAAATCAACCCCTATCCCTGCCGTAACCCCAAAATCGGAATCACCAAATCCTCTTCATCAGTGAGATGTTGCTGCAGTAAATCGGTCACGGCTACTAGCGTTTTATGTAGCTCTTCAGCCAGCGCTTTATCCTCTATCTCACTTCTCGCCAGCTGATCATTTTGAATTTGTAACTTATCGAGCAGCTCATTGAGATACTCATGATCATGGCCTAATATCTCAAAGGCAGGTGCGAGCTTGGGGTACATGCTGACAAACTCTGGGAAAAACCCTTCATCCTCTACCTCGTGGTGCTGATGCAGTTTGAGCACATGCATATTGATGCGTTTCAATATTTGTGAGCGGTACTCGCTCCAGTCAAACTCGCCGCTGATATAGGCGTCACTAATTTGCATCAATATACGTTGGCGTTTGCGTATATTGGTATGCACCTTAAGCCAACCTGAGGTCTTATAAGCGTAGTCCGCGCCAAACCATTGATCGGGCGGCAGCTTATTGTATAAAAACAACCAATCCGCCTCCAAGCGGCTATCAGGATGCCTTGGAGCCAGACTAAATAGATCATCGTCTAAAGCCTGCTGACTTGTCTTATTATTGGCAGATAAGGTCATTGAGTTATCCTAATTTATTATGGGGTCGATACTGAGTTATATGGTAATTTTACTCTTTGATTGATAGGGTTAGCTGAGCAAAACACCTTTCTAATATCGATAACAATAAAGCGATAAGCGCTGTATAGACGCCTGATAAATAACATAATCCACCCTGACAAAGCTGCAATCGCTCCTTTATAATAAACGGAATTTATCAAAGTAGGCTTAACTTATGAGTAAATGTATTAGCCTTATCTTTCCGCATCAACTGTTTGCTGATACCTCGCTTTGGCAGGACGTGTGCTACCTCATTGAGGAGGATTTATACTTTACTCAGTATCCGTTTCATAAGCAAAAGCTAGTGCTGCACCGCGCGAGTATGAAGGCCTACGAGCAGACGTTAAAAGATGCGGGTAAGACGGTGCACTATGTAGATTCAGTACATGAGCATAGCGATTGCCGCAAGCTGATTGCGAGCTTTATAAGTCACAAGGATGAACCAGATAATGATCAATCCATCAAAAAAATTTACTGTATTGACTTAGTCGATGACTGGCTACGCATGCACGTGCAACAGGCGATATTGGACGCTGATATCGAGTTTGATGTGTCGCCGACGCCGATGTTCTTAAACCCTTTGCCTGTGTATTGTGAGTTTTTTCGCGATAATCGTCTGTTTCATCACGACTTCTATATGGAGCAGCGCAAACGTGAAAAGATTCTGATTGATGACGAAGAAGAGCCGATTGGTGGACAGTGGTCATTCGATGAGGATAATCGCAAAAAATACCCGCGCAAACAGACGCCGCCTGCAATCAAGTTTCCTAAGTTAACTGAGCGTTACGAGGAAGCGCTAGGGTATGTCAAAGATAACTTTAGCGAGCATTATGGCGAGGCCAATGCTGACTTTCGTTATCCGACTACGCATGATGAGGCAGAAGAATGGCTTGAGGACTTTTTAGCGATACGCTTTAAAGACTTTGGCAAATACGAGGACGCTATCGTTGCTGACGAGCATATTTTGCATCATAGTATCTTGACGCCGATGCTCAACACCGGACTGCTCACCCCTGAGCAAGTGGTAACGCGCACGCTGGAGGTCAGCGAAGAATACGAGATTCCGCTGAACTCTTTAGAGGGTTTTATCCGTCAGATTATTGGTTGGCGCGAGTTTATGTATGGACTCTATGAGTCTATCGGACGTAAGCAGCGCACGAGTAACTTTTGGGGCTTTACCCGTAAGATACCAAAGAGCTTTTATACGGGCGATACCGGAATTGTACCGATTGATACCACGATTAAAAAAGTGCTGAAAACGGGATACGCGCATCATATTGAGCGCTTGATGGTGTTTGGCAATTTTATGCTGCTCTGTGAGTTTGATCCTGACGAGGTCTATCAGTGGTTTATGGAGCTATTTATCGATAGCTATGATTGGGTGATGGTGCCTAATGTCTATGGCATGAGTCAGTTTGCTGATGGTGGCCTGATGGCGACGAAACCTTATATTAGCGGTAGT
The DNA here is from genome assembly GCF_022129275.1 of Psychrobacter sp. Ps3. Taxonomy (NCBI): domain Bacteria; kingdom Pseudomonadati; phylum Pseudomonadota; class Gammaproteobacteria; order Moraxellales; family Moraxellaceae; genus Psychrobacter; species Psychrobacter sp. Ps3. The sequence continues at coordinate 2,200 of NZ_JADQAL010000017.1, read as the reverse complement.
AACTATATTAATAAAATGAGCAATTATCAGATCAAGTCCAAAGGCGAGCTGATTGAGTGGGCAGCGATATGGGACGGGCTGTTTTGGCGCTTTATGTATGTGCACCGTGACTTTTTTGAGAAAAATCCGCGTATCGGCATGCTACTATCGATGTGGGATAAGATGGATAACGACCAGCAAAAACAGCACTTAAAAAATGCCAATGAGTTTTTAGCGCTATTAGACAAAGGTAATTAGGGCGTGTTGAACATTCACAAATGCGCACTGCTGATCGCTAAAATAGTTCTAGTCGTCGTTAAAATTGCAGGTAATGCTTATTGCATTGGCTAGCTGATTTTATTTAAACAGTCGCAACGACTAGGGCGATTTTAGCATCAGCCCTAACTACAACAACAGGGACAGGACTATTTTTTGCCGCTTTATTGATAAAAATAGACGCTTAGAACGACTAAACTTACCATTTTTATCTGCAAATCGACTAAAAAATAGTCTCTGTCAGTGCCATGGTCGAATGTTCAACACGCCCTAGATAAAAAAGTTTAAAAGAACGCAAATTTAAGTAGGACAAGGATAACTATGTTTACCGAATTTAAGACCAGCGGCGCACAGGCAACCAGTAAAATCCCAACGCCAAAAATCATCTTCTTCGATATTGATGATACTTTGAGCCGCGCGGGCATTATCGATAAAACCAATCAAGCGACACTAGAGGCGCTAGCGGATAGCGATATCAAACTTGTCATCTCAACCGGCCGCTCTAAAGCCATATTGCCGCCTGACATTTTAGCGCTACTTGAAGCTGATGTACTAGACGCGATTATCTGTATGAACGGTCAATACAGCTTCGATAAAAGTGGCAGAATCAGTCACTATCCGCTGACCGATCAGCAAACCGCAAAAATCGTTCATCTGTGCCAAGCGAGCAATCTCATCCACAAGTTTGATTCGGCGACGCATATTTCATGGTCGGGTGAAAACGAGCGCCTGCGCGAATTTAATGCGCGCACGCCGAACTCTATCGTCGATCCTAATTATTATCAAACCAATGAAGTCTATCAATGCTCAGTGTTCTTTAATAACCAACAGGAAAAAATGCAAGAGGTGGACTTTGCTAAGGATGATCTCAAGCTGGTGCATTGGCACAATACGGGCGCGGATATCTTGCCGATAGATGCATCAAAAGCGCGTGGTATCCTCGATGTTTGCGCGTATTATGGTGTGGACGCTCAAGACTGCATGGCGTTTGGTGATGGTTTTAATGATTTAGAGATGTTCGATTTGGTGGGCTTTGCCGTCGCTATGGGAGATGCACAACCTGCCTTAATTGAGCGCGCAGACTTTGTCACGGGCACTATTGAGGAGCGCGGGATTCAGTCGGTGCTTGAGCGCTTGGCGCTAAAGGTTACTTCATAAGTACCATAGATAGTGAGTACTAAAAAAACCCTTGCCATAACTGAACCGACCCCCATAAGTTGGACACAACTTATGGGGTATTTTTATGCGTTATAATCTAGACTATAAGCTTCAAGTCATCGCATACTATATGCAAGGACATACTGGTCGTGCTACAGCTGAGGAATTTAACCTAGATAATAAGATAGTCATCAAATGGGTTAAGCAATATCAAAGCGGTGGTATTGATGCTATAAAGCCAAAGACCAGCAAAGCCTACTATAGTCGCGAGTTTAAACACAAAGTGCTTACAACGATGCTTAGCCAAGGCTTAAGTCAATTGGAAGTTGCGTTAAGGTATAACATCAGCTCACCGGCATTAATTAGCCACTGGCACAAAGCGTATCGGCAACAAGGTATGTCTGGACTAACATCTAAACCTAAAGGTAGAACCGCCATGAGTAAACCCTTTATCACAGACAAGCCAGATGAAGAAAAGAGCTTAGCAGAATTGAAGCGTGAGAATGAATACCTACGTGCGGAGAACGCCTACCTAAAAAAGCTGGATGCCTTGTTAAAGCAAAAGGAACAAGCTTTGAGAAAGCAAGGCTCATCGAAGAACTAAGGCAAGACTATCCTTTATCAGCTTTGCTAGACATCGCCAAGATGCCTAAAAGCGTTTTTTACTATCATAGAGCAAAGCTTGGTGATAAAGATAAGCATGCTGACTTAAAACAGCGTATTGCCACGCTATATCACCAGCATAAAGGCAGGTACGGCTATCGCAGGATAACGGCAGCGCTAAAGC
>NZ_JADQAL010000066.1:0-3987 GCF_022129275.1 Psychrobacter sp. Ps3 | reverse complement strand
GATTAACTAGTAGCGATCAGCAGTGCGCATTTGTGAATGTTCAACACGCCCTAATCGTTATCAAAAAAGCCCCAACCATGACACCACAGTTGGAGCTTTATTTCGCTTAAAATTAAAGGTTGGTGCTATAAGATTTGATAGATGATTTGAATGGCTGTAAATCTATTATTGCTCAATACGCTGCAAAAATGCTTGCGTACGCGGGTGAGTGGATAGCTCAAACATCTGCTGAGCGCTGCCCTCCTCAACCACATGGCCATCCTCAATTAATACCACATGATCGGCGACATCGCGCGCAAAGCTGATTTCATGCGTGACCACAACCATCGTCCAGCCCTCACTTGCCAGCTGCTTCATGGTCTCAAGCACATCTTGTACCAGCTCCGGATCAAGCGCTGAGGTCGGCTCATCAAATAGCAACAGCGACGGCTCAATGGCCAAAGCGCGGGCAATGCCGATGCGCTGCTGCTGACCACCTGATAGCTGAAACGGATACAGATCGGCTTTGTCCGCAAGCCCCACCTTGTTGAGTAGTGCTAGCGCTTGCGCCTGCGCGTCAGCTTTTGAGACGCCTTGTACTACGGTCGGCCCAAGCATTAAGTTCTGTAGCGCCGTCTTGTGCGGAAATAAATTGTAAGACTGAAACACCATGCCCGACTTACGCTGCAGCGCCAATAGCTTTTTTTTATTTGGCTTAGCGCTAAAATCTACACTTAAGCTATTATCATCAAAAGCGATCACCCCTTGGTCAGGAATCTCCAGCGCATTAATACAGCGTAAAAAAGTAGTTTTGCCTGATCCTGATGGCCCTAATATCACCACCACCTTACCTTTATCAATGCTCAAATCTATGCCCTTTAGCACTTGATTGGTACCAAAAGCTTTGTGGATGTTCGTGATTTGAATCATAAAGACGTTTCCGTTTACAAATGAAAAGCTAGCAGTTAATGGTTAAGCTATTTTGCCACATAGCGATCAAGACGCGTCTCAAGCTTGCCTTGGATAAAGGTCAAGAACAGACAAATGGCCCAATAAATAAAAGCCGCTTCGGTATAGACCAGCATAAACTCATAGTTACGTGCGGTGATGATCTGCGCTTGTTTAAAGAGCTCAGTGACCAGCACTAAAGAAGCTAGCGAGGTGTCTTTGACTAAACTAATAAAGGTATTAGACAAGGGCGGTACCGATACCCGTAACGCTTGCGGCAAAATCACGTGGCGAAAGGTCTGCAGATACGTCAAACCGACCGTCGAGCCTGCTTCCCACTGACCTTTTGGAATCGACAAAATCGAGGCACGTACCGTCTCTGAGGCATAAGCACCGATATTGAGCGAAAAGGCAATAATCGCTGAAGGAAACGGGTCGAGCTTGACCCCCACACTTGGCAAACCATAAAAGATAATAAATAGCTGCACCAGCATCGGCGTACCACGAATCGCCGAGACATAAATACGAGCCAGACGGTAGACAATCTCATGCAGCCAGCCGGTACGTGGCACGATACGAATCAGCGCCACGACCAGCGCAATCATCATACCGATGGCAAACGAAATCAAAGCCAGCGGTATTGAGTAATAGATACCGCCTTTGAGCATCGGCCAAAACGAATCGATGACGATCTGCGCCCGATCAGGACTCATAAAGGGCAGTAGTGCCAATAAATCGGTTAACGCTGAAGTAAGAGACGCTAGCATTATTTTTGTTGACTTATATCAGCACCAAAGAATTCTTCGCTAAGCTTGGTCAGCGTGCCGTCGGCATGCAGCTCGCTCATGGCTTCATTTAACTTCGTCACGACAGCGTCATTGCCTTTTAATAGTACCAAACCTGAACCGCGCTGCTCGTCGGCCGGGGCAACCAGTTTGATCTCAAGGCCACTATCTGGGAATTTTTTTAGATAATCAAGTACGGCCAAATTGTCATTCATGGTAAAGTCAGCGCGGTCTTGCTTGACCAACTGAATCGCTTGCGCCATACCATCGACAGGGACGATTTCGGCTTGATAGCGTTCGGCCAGCTCACCATAGTTACTGCTTAACGACTGGGCGCTACGTAGACCTTTTAGGTTATCCCACGAGCCATAACGATTGTCATCGGTGGGCGCTAGTACCACAGCGCCAGACCAGCTATAAGGCTGCGCGAGGTCATACTTTGCTTGGCGCTCAGGGGTAGTGAGACTAACTTGGTTGGCCACCATATCGAAACGCTTAGAGTCGAGACCTGCTAGCATTGCATCCCACTGGGTTTCTTTAAACTCAACATCGACGCCGAGCTTATCAGCGACCGCACGGGTGACTTCCACGTCGTAGCCGGTCAGTTCACCGCTTTGGTCATGGTAGGTAAACGGCGGATAAGTACCTTCAGTGCCGACATTGATCGTGCCGCCATTATTGATACGCTGTAGCAGTTCTGAGCCACCCTCAGTAGTACTATCAGCATTGCTAGCTGTCTCATCAGTTGTAGATTGGCTACAGGCCGCTAGCAATACAGTGCTAGCTGCTAGAGTTAATAGGGCACGGCGTTTCATAGGATATCCTTAAGTTACAGATTAAATAAGTTACAGATTAAATAAGTTACAAATTAAAAGTTATTATTATCAGTGCGGTTATTTACCACTAGTTTAACTTGACTCGGTAATCATAGGGCAAAAAAAAACGTACAAAAATAGTGAGCAGAGGTCAGAAGGTTGAGGTTGCACAGCAAAATTGCAAGAGTAGCTAGTGAGGATGGGGCAAGAAAGTTTTATATTTTTGAGTTTGCCATGTATAAAAAGCCCCAATCAGTGATTGAGGCAAAGTAAAAGTATTCTTTGAGAATACTAAGGTCTATTTAAGAATAATAAGGCCTATAAATAAAGGTCGATTATTTTTTAACGTTACGAGCAAACTCTCTACCCGTTTCAGCATCTATTTTTAGCTCAATAATTTGATTATCTCTGAGCATATCGACCTCAAAATAGCTAGGATGACCAGCATTTTCACGAACATTATCACGATCGTTTTTGAACTCTACTTCTAGCACACGGCTATTGGCTTGTTTTTCGATAGCGTTAATCACACCCATAGCGCTTATTTTTGCGCGGCGCTGATTATTGTAATCGTCGACATCGCCACTATCTAGACGGTCTGTGTCTAGCTCAAGTACTTGACCATTGATAGCATCAACTTTAATCTCATATTCAGTAGTGCCATTACTGAACTCCAGCTCATAAACACCGCCATTGCCTTTAGCAGCGCTATCGTCATCATCGAACTCTGCACTGATTAAGGTGCCTTTTGCTTGTTTATTAGCAATATCGACAGCTTGCTTGAGACTGATTTTCGTAGCTTGTGCGGCACGTATTTCATCATTGATATCGGCATGAGATACCGTACTGACAGTACCTATGGCTAATGCCAAGGCCAGTCCAGATCCTAGCGTAGTAAGTTTAAACCTTTCAAAATGCTTCTTCATTATTTTCTCCTTATTAGTATTAGGGTATTGTCGATAGCATAACGTTTATTGGAGGAGGGTTTCAAAGCAAAAAAGTAGCGTAATGTATTACTCCTGTTTAGGGCTTAAGAGAAATGTTAGCTCTATAGCTGGCTGCTGCTTGATACTCATAAATGCTATAATAACGCGCCCATTTCAGGACTGTTATTATTGATGTTTCCATAAGTAGTCGGATAAAAATACTTGCATAACTTTACTCAAAATACTGACTTTCTTTCCCTCTATATCTTTCCTTAACCTTCTAAGAATTAAGCCCGCTATGAAAACTGCCTTATCAGATTTATCTTATGCTAGTCCTAGCAGCTATAACGCTAACAACAACTCTGAGCTGCTTTTGAATAATAGCAATAATACGGACATCTCGGCGCTTGCGTATGAAAGCTTACCTGCAACGATACAAAAAGCACTTTTAAGCCAAAAACGCTTGGTCATTATGGCTAACAACCGTTCCAAAAATCTTACTCAAACCTAGCCAATATTGACTATTAGATAGGT
>NZ_JADQAL010000016.1:0-62909 GCF_022129275.1 Psychrobacter sp. Ps3 | reverse complement strand
TTTGGACTTCTTTTTTTATCTTTTTTTTGAGCGCTTATCCCGAACTGGGGTTATTAAGAACTATTATACTGCCTAGATGCTAGCAATTAAGCCCATAACCCTTCAACATGAAGAGCGCTGGCGTGAATAGTTGGATAATCTGCAAAGCTTAGCTGATAGCTACCCGCCGTATTAGGGTTAATCGTACAAGACGCTCCTAATGGGAAGCTTGCTTTTTGCGCGATATGGCCAAAGCGCATGCCACTATATATCGGTAACCCTGTTAACTTGTGCAACTGACGAACGACAGTTGCTACATCATAGCGCTTATCATAGCTGTCCTCACCAGTTCCAGAAAATGCACCGAATACGATGGCTTGTTGATTTTTGAACACGCCTGCTAGATATAGCTCATAGAGCATACGCTCGATACGATAAGTCTGCTCACCGACGTCTTCTAAAAACACAATGCCGCCATCGATACGCGGTAGATACTCACTGCCTGTCAGTGCCGATACTACGCTCAAATTACCGCCCCAAATCGTTCCCGTTATTGAGCGGCTATCGTTATCTGCCAAAATAGGCGGCAGCTTTGGACTGGTAAGATCGGCGTTATCGACGTCAATAGTGAGATTCGGATCGGTTAAAGCGGCTACAAATTGACGACAACTGATGCGGTCCGGCATGGCTTTACCAAACTCGCTATAGAGCATAGGTCCTGCCAGCGAGCTCATATTGCCTTTGGCGAGCAGCGCACATTGAATAGCGGTAACATCACTGAATCCGGTCAAGATAGTGCCACGCTCTTGCATAACACGGCCTAGCGTCGCCCAATCAACCATCGGCAATAGACGAGAGGCGCCATAACCACCGCGCACGCCAAGCAGCAGTTTTGGTGCGCTAATCGCGCCTGTCGCGATGTTTTGTAAGTCGCTTGCTCGCTGCGCATCAGTACCAGCGAAACGTAGATACTGACGGCGGGCAACCTCAGGGTTTTGCACTTGCAAGCCAGCACAGGCTACGCGCTGCAATGCCAGCTGGTTGCGAGCATCATGACTGCCGACGTTTGAGCTTGCAAATAATCGCGTTTCGATGGTTGGCTTAATGCACTGGCTTGTCTGGTTTAACTGCTGAGATGGCGACTCAGACCCAGAGACTGCAGACGGTAACTCATCTTTAGTGAGCGCGGTCAGGTTATCAGTCACTAATAAATCGTCATTCGCCAACGCATTCACCATACTTTGGCTTACTAATAAACTGGCGCTCGCCCCTACGCCCAAATGACGCAAAAACTGTCGGCGGTTGAGCTTAGATACTATTTTCTTAGTCATCACTATCCTGCAAACTGTAATCAGACTTAATAAAACGATACATAATACCCTATCTAGTCATTTGGCGCTCAAGCTTACCCTTGCTATAGTAGCTAACAACAGCAACTAGCTAAATAGTGCGTAAAAACTATAATCAACGACAATGAATAAAAAACAAGGATTTTTTATATGAGTGATAAAAATAAAGAAAAAGATGACAAAGGGCTATTAGAAAGTATCAAGCTGATTGTCAGTAAAGAAGATAAATTAAAGGATCAAGTCGAAAGCGATCGCGGGCTTGAACGTTACGCTAAAGATCTACTGTTGCTTATGAGTTTAGTCAAAGACTATTATCAAGGCAATTATCGCAATATTCCTTACAAGACCATATCAGCGGCAGTGGTTGGCCTGCTTTATGTCTTGAACCCGATTGATATTATCCCTGATTTTATTCCTTTTATCGGTCGCATCGATGACGCTCTAGTATTAAAGTTTTGTTTAAAGCTGGTAGAAAAGGATCTATCAAAGTACAAAAAATGGAAAAACGAGCAAACGGCAGCTAGCGATAAAAATACGGACAGTAAAGAAGACAAAGACACTAAAGCAAAAGGCAAAGAAGAGAAGAAGTCAGCTAAAAAGGATAAAGATAGCGAGACGGATAAAAAATCATAAGCTCATTAACTTTTCATTCTATTATCGCTGCACAATAAAACCACGGCGAATGAGAGTATCTCGTTGGCCGTGGTTTCGTTTGTTTATCTCTACTATTTTAGTGACAGCTATTCTAAGGGCACTTACTCTAGGGACAACTACTATAAACCGTTAATCTGGGACATGGTAGCTGGACTTTTCTGGATTGAGTCCAAAGGAGAACACAAAGGTTGCAACGAGGCTATTGACGATAATAAAGGCTAGGTCAATATGGATATGCCCTAGCATATAGCGGCCAATCAACCAAGAGACAATCAGCATAACAATAAAAAAACCGCCCATATACCCTAAGATAGCGGGATGCTTTAGATTATAAGGCTGCTCTGGTGTTTCTTTATCTAAGACTTTTGTGCGAATCAACCAGCCTGCGGCATAAGAGAGGCCGCCTAACACCACGTAACTCAAAAAATTCATAATACCTGACTCGATCATTGACCATTTAATTATAGGATATTGCCACGTGCGCTACCGTCGATGTAGCGGCACTGATACTAACTAATATCAGCACTGGCATAAGGTTTAAATACTTTCATCGACGTTATCGATGACGATATTGGCATGCGGATCAGCCAAAATATCAGTATTGACCTCATCGCACTCGACGCGATAAATAGTATTAGCGCCGCGGTAAATATAAGACAAATACTCACTATCGAGCAAAGGGTCGATATTGGCATAAGCAGGTTTAACATGCGCTAACACTAGCACCCTATCAGGACGAGCGATGACCGCATCGACATTATCGGGATCGATCGAGAAGAATGTTGGAATCTCCTCATTGTCTACGACCTCTAATACTTCAGGATCATCCCAAACTCGCCCACTACTGGCAGGCTCTTTCATTTGCATGACCCACTTTCCATTTTGCTCACTGACTTTTATTTGTGCTGGTTCATCAAAGCTTACGGTATAGCATCCTGCAAATATAGAAACATCTGCCTGAGACACTGTAGACTCAACGCTTGTAGCTTCAGGGTCACTATCGCTACAGCCTGCTAGCCATAATACGCTACAGGCGGTTATACTAGTGAGCAAGGTCGTAAAGGATTTACCAATAACATCTGCGCCTTTAGCCATCGTCAAGTCTTCCTACATTATTGTTTTGGATTGGGATTTAAAGAGTGCCGTTATCATTCTAACAGAAAATGTGAGCGCTGCTTTTGAGATCTGTGATGATAGTGTTTTGTGTCTCCCAGTCGCCTTATCGGTTATAGATTTGCTATAATCAAACTCTCTATTTTAACATCGACCTTACTCCCTTACCGCCGAGTTTTTATGTCAGATAATCGTTCCGCCGCCCAAACTAAAGCTATGCAGACGGCTGCGTCTAATAAAGCAGACCCTTTAGCCGCCAAAGCCAATACTACTATCGCTTATACTGACGGTGCTTGTAAAGGTAATCCCGGCGCTGGTGGCTGGGGCGCACATCTTATTTTGAGTAATGGACAAACCAAAGATCTATACGGCGGTGAAGACGCCACCACCAATAACCGTATGGAGCTGATGGGCGCCATACAAGCCTTGCAGCATAGCGCACGCGATATTACCTTAGAGATCTGGACCGACTCAAGCTATGTCAAAAATGGTATTACCGACTGGATTGACGGCTGGAAAAAGCGCGGCTGGAAAACAGCAAGTAAAAAGCCGGTGGCGAATAAAGACTTATGGCAACAGCTTGACGCGCTATGCCAAAATCGTAAGGTAGAATGGCACTGGGTAAAAGGTCATGCCGGACACGCAGGCAATGAAAAAGCCGATGAGCTTGCCAATCTTGGTGTCACAGTCAGTAGTGAGCATGATGATCATTTATCTGCCGATAGTACCGCAAATAGCGCTGATGATAGTCATAAAAAAAAAGCCGCGACTAATGAGTCTGCGCTTGATAAAGACGACTGGTTAAGCTTTGACCCTTTAGGACTCGATAACTTTGAAGACATTAACGGCATTGATAACGTAGATAGTATGGACAACAGCACTGACGAGCTAGAAGCTGAGGTGGACCCTAGTCCAGACCACATGACTGCAGTTCAATCGACTAGCCAGCCTTATCAGACCGCCGATACTCATTTAGATGCCCATTCAAATACTACTTTAAATAGCACAAATGACCAAGATAACCCAAGCGTCTTGCCCTCTATTACGATTGATACTACGAGTACAGATATGACTGCCGAAACCGATTTACAGCACCCTGATACGCAAGCGGCTGCTTTGCCAGAATTCGATGGTGATACGAGCCGCGCCAACCCTAATTTCAAGCCGCTACTGCCAACGCCTACGCACCGCGGTGAGAGCAATCGTCAACTGATCATGGATACTGAAACGACGGGACTTGATGCGCTAAAAGGCGATCGCATCATCGAAGTGGGTATCGTTGAGTTGGTGGGGCGTAAATTCACTGGTGAAAAGCTTCATGTCTATATCAACCCGCAGCGCGGTATGGATGAAGAGGTGATACGTATTCATGGTATCTCTGAGGCCTTCTTACAAGATAAACCGACTTTCGATCAAGTTGCCCAAAAGCTTTATGACTTTATGGATGGTGCCGAAATCATCGCTCATAATGCCGCGTTCGATATGAACTTTTTGACTATGGAATTTGACAAAGTCGGACTATCGGACTTTGCCCAGCGGGTACAAGTCACTGACTCACTGCTGATGGCTAAGCAGCAGTATCCAGGGCAAAAAAATACGCTAGATGCGCTAGTGCGCCGTTTAGATGTCGGTAAGCAAGACCGTACCTTTCACGGCGCTTTACTAGATTCGGAGATTTTGGCGGAAGTCTATCTGGCGATGACTGGTGGTCAAGTATCATTAGCGATTGAAGAAGATAGTGCTGGCGACGGCGGCCAGACCGCTCATGCTACCTTTGCCAATTTAGCCACGCTACTGCTGGATTCCAGCCAAGATGATAAGGCAAATCGCGATTGGTTTATGAATTTGGCTGAAGACTATCCAGTAATGAATGATAGCTTATCGAATTGGTAAGCTATGATAAGAAGTACTATGGAATTTAAACGCTATACGCTATCATCCGTTAATGGCTATTAATAATAATCGATAAGGGAACACGATGAGTCAGTCTGAGCAAACCATGTTGAGCGCGCCTACGCTTAGTATCACCAACTTTGACTTACCCTCTTTGCACTTATTGCATGATGAGGTCATAGTTACCCTAAAAAACGCTGAAATCCACTTGAGCGACTTTAATGACAATCAAGCACAAGCGCCTTTATTGCTCGAATCAGTCGAAGTCCTAACCCAGTTATCGCGTATTTTTGAGCTGATATCGCTTAAAGGCGGTCAAGTATTAAGCTTAGCGATCGCCCAAGGCTTACAGCAGCTGCATGACAGTCAAGACAATACCAATATCGCGTTGATTATGGATCTCTCAGAGGCGATAATGACCTTAGATCGTTATGTTGAATTCGTGCTATTGACTGAGACCGTAGAGCCAAGCTTATTACTGCCTATTATCCATAAGCTACAAGCTTATGGCGATGAAGCACCTATTGATACTGACTACTTTGCCGACTTTGGCCGTAGCAGCGTGATCATCGCAAACCCTGAAGAGAATTTTCAATCCTTGGATACACTCGGGCTTGATAGTCATTTATTAACCAACGTTTATCGTAACGGTCTTAGCATTTTATTGGCTAATACAGATTGTAATATCTCGACCCGTGAAGCTAAGAAACTCGAAGCAATGAGCGCTGCCTGTGCTTATATCGCAGGCCACAGTAACAGCTTATTTTGGCAAGCTGCTGCAGCAGCAATAGTCGATATTGAAACTCAGCTTCCTTTGTCTCTAAGCCAAAAACATACCTTAATCTACTTAGAGCAGCAGTTTAATAGCTATCTGCCAGTGATGGATATTCGTTTTGCTGATCTGGTCAGCTTCGCTTGTAGCCGTGATAATGAGCAAGCGCAAAAGCTGCGTGAGCAGTACGCCAATAACCAGCTTGAGTCATCACAGCGCGAACAGATGAAACGCTTTTTGTTTGGCCCCAACCGCGCCATCACTGACATCTCAAACGAGCTCATCCAAGAAAAGATCAACCTCATCAAAGAGCAAGTGGATAGCTACGCACGCAGCAATACTGTCACCGCTACCCCTATCGAGCCTACTGATATCGCAACCAAAATAGCTAAGTTGAGCTCTGCCCTGCACCTATTAGGTCTAAGCGACACCGCAGCTCTGCTCACTAATACAGCTAACGCAGTTGCTAAGTGGGACGACCCAAAACCTGAAGATTTTGACGAGCTGCTGTTAGCGCTCATGTCGGCCGAAAATGCTTCGATTACAATGGCAAAAATGCATACGCCTGGCGCGACTAACTTATCGCTGAATAACCAGCGAATCTCCTTGCATCAGCTTGATACGGCCTATGATGTTTTAGTACAAGAGAGCCGTAGTAACATCACAAAAGCCGAGCACGCCATCACCACTTATATCACTGCAGATGACGCGCATCTGTCCATGTTAGATGGGTTTCCAGAGATGATCTGCCAGGTCGCAGGAGCGCTACGTTTCTTAGAATTACCTGCTTTGGCAAATATGTTTAGTCAATTGGCAAGCTTCACCCAGACCTGTCTAACAAACGCACAGCCTCTAAGCGAGCAAACCCTCAGTCACATGGCGGATGTACTCATGTCCGTGGATTATCGCCTAGATGGTTTTGAGAATAATCGTCCCGTAAATAAACGCTCGCTAGATGTCGGTCAGCATAGCTTAAGCCAACTACTAGCCGCCTAAAGATTTTGGATAGATGTCAATGAGTGCTGCTTTTATAATCGAAAAAGATACTGTCTTATGTCGCAGGACGCCTAAAGGTTGGCAGCCCTTATCTATCGACTTCTCGGCTGATTCAGACCGCAACCTACCCCCTTATCAGTTAGGCTGTGTCGAACTGTTAGAGAGCTTAGCGCCAAGCCATTGGCAGCAAAGTGCACATTGGCAAAGAGACAGCAGCAATAGCAGCATAAGTGATGAAGCTGTTCATCCAGCGAATAATGCTCCGGCCGCGTATGCTATCAGCTATCACTATGCAAAAACCAATCAACTCACGCTACCGACTATCCGCGATGATATTGAGTCCATCTCAGCGGCAATCAACCAAACTGACATTCAAGCAAATGATGCTGATGACAATGGCGCTATAAACGCTTTTATCTCTTATCGGCAGCTGCTCACTCAGATTCCAGTAGCGCTCGCCGATCAGATCAGTCAGGCCATGCAGCTGCTGCGATGGCAAGCGGATACTCAGTTTTGTAGTCGCTGTGGTGCGGCGGTCCGTGCAGCGGACTCTGGCGAGCGGGCGATGGTATGCAGCGTTTGCCGCTTACGCCAGTATCCGCGAGTACAGCCATGTGTGATTACGGCCATTACTCGCCCAAATCCTAAGTCCGGCGAGATGCAAATACTATTAGCGCATCATCACCGCTATGGTCAGACCACTCTGCCATTACAATATGGTTTGATTGCAGGCTTTGTAGAAGTTGGGGAAAGCTTAGAGCATGCAGTGGTAAGAGAAGTGTTTGAAGAAGTCGGTATTCGCTTATCAGACATTCGCTACGTCAGCAGTCAGCCTTGGCCGTTTCCTTCTAACTTAATGCTCGGCTTTCGGGCCAGTTATGACAGTGGCGATCTTGTACTGCAAGAAGATGAGCTGTCGCACGCAGACTTTTTTGATTTATCAAACCTGCCAAAGATACCCTTCAAAGGCAGCATTGCTTACGACCTCATTGCTCAAATTGCTGAAGAGCAAGGGGTTACGCTTGCATAAAAGTCTATTTTGACTGCTAGTCATTATCTATATTATTTAACCTCTACTATTTATTCTGTATTATTTATTACATGCCCGTTTTAAGGCCAGTACTCCATGTCTGACAATCATACTCACCCTTTACCGACTCGCCTAGCTGATCTGCCGCTATTATTCGATACTCGAGCGTTAGAGTCGCTACCAAAGGCGACGCAAATTAAAATCGCTCAGATCGATGCTTGCTTACCACAGACCCAATGCGGGCTTTGTGACCATCCGGATGGCTGCCTGCCTTATGCAAGAGCGATCGCCGTCGATGACGAACCTCATAACAAATGCGTGCCTGGCGGACAGCCGGTCACCGATGCGATTGCCCAAATTCTGGTAGATAGCGATAGCAGTCATAGCTCTATTAGTAGCGGCAGTGCCGACACTCCTGTCATGGCCGAGCCCTCCAAGTGGCCGATAGATGACACGACGATGCGCCCAACCGAAGTGCGTGCCATCATCCGTGAAGACGATTGTATCGGCTGTACTAAGTGTATCCCTGCCTGCCCGGTCGATGCTATCGTCGGTACCGGTAAGCATATGCATACGATCTTTACCGATCTGTGTACTGGCTGCGAGCTATGTCTAGCGCCTTGTCCTGTCGACTGCATTGATCTAGTGACAGTGCATCGCGAGCTGACAGCTGCCGAGCGCGAACAAGAACAAGACGATCTGCGCCAGCGTTATCATACTCATCTAAGGCGGGTCACCAAACAGCTGGCCGATAGTAGTAATGCCAAGCCCGTCGTCAGCATGGTAGAGGCTAAGCTCAATAATGCCGCGAGCCAAGCTCTCGATATCAGCGAGCAACAAGCCAAAAATACTATTGCGGCAGCAAAACTACGCAGCAAAATCAAAAAGCTAGAAAAGCAGCTAAGCGTACGTCCCAATGCCGCTAAGCAAAGCGAGCTTAGCGCCTTACAAGAAGAGCTTGCCACCCTTTAATGGACGCTATAACGAACCACGTGATAAAAATCAGTCAAACTAAGACATCATCTTATGAGTAAAACCGTTAAACATAAAACCGCTAATACGCCGCCATCGAGACTGATGCCTAAGCGCAATGTGCGGCCATTCTTTGAAAAGCTGGCGGCAACGATAGATGAGCCCGTCACTGAGCTGCACTTCAACAGTAACTTTGAGCTGCTTATCGCCGTTATTCTCTCCGCGCAAGCCACTGACGTCAGCGTCAATATTGCGACAAATCAGCTTTATCCTGTCGCTAATACGCCCGAAGCCATTTATGCTTTGGGTGAGGAAGGACTCAAACCTTATATTCAGAACATTGGTCTTTATAATTCAAAAGCTAAAAACGTGATAAAGACTTGCCGCGACTTGATTGATAAGTTTGACAGTCAAGTGCCTGATAATCGTAAAGACCTTGAGTCATTGGCAGGCGTCGGCCGCAAGACTGCTAATGTGGTGCTTAATACGGCATTTGGTCAGCCCACTATGGCGGTCGATACCCATATCTTTCGGGTCGGTAATCGTACTGGCCTTGCAACTGGCAAAAATGTGCTCATCGTTGAGCAAAAGCTAGTCGCGCGTATTCCAGAAGATATGCTAGTAGATGCCCATCATTATCTGATCTTACACGGACGCTATACTTGTCAAGCGCGCACACCGAAATGCGGTGCTTGTCCGGTGTATGAGGAATGTATGTTTAAGGATAAAGCTAAATTTTTGGAGTTATGACCTTTTATATTGAGTCAATTCAATGCAAACAATAACTGCACTCTTATTTGATAACTTTGAAACCTTAGACCTATTTGGTCCTATTCAAATGTTTGGGAGCTTACCTGAGCATTACCGGATTCAATATAGTTCACTGTTAGGTGGTGTTATTAGTAATAATCATGGCATTGCTATACAAACGACGGCCATTGCTGAATTGGACTATTCAACGGTTATCTTATTAATCGTAGGCGGCATGGGTACGCGGCAAAAAATTAGTGATAGTGAGTTTTTACAGGCTTTAGTCTCATTGAGCACTCACGCTGATTGGGTGCTCAGCGTCTGTACCGGCAGCGCACTATTAGCCAAAGCAGGTGTGTTGGACAATAGAAAAGCCACTTCTAATAAACTAGCTTTGCAATGGGCAAGCACGCAATCTGAGGAAGTACACTGGGTCCAAGAATCGCGCTGGGTAGTTGACGGAAAGTTTTATACTTCCTCAGGAGTCAGCGCAGGAATAGATATGGCGCTCGGGTTTATTGCCGATAGACATGGTATAAAAACTGCTCAAAGGATCGCTAACTATACTGAGTATCACTGGCAACAAGATAGTAAACTTGATAGCTTTTATGAGCCTTGATATCAAACAACAGCATCCTAACTATTATAACTAAAGCTCTATCCTATTCGTAAAGACGCTCTAGAGTTTTAGAGCAAATCACGGTAAGATATGGTAATTTTTTTGACTCATTTTTCTATTTTTATAACCTTTAATAAATACTGACTCGTTTTTATAACAGTCCCTGCCATTAAGCGATCCCATTATGCGTGAATACAGTTTATTTACCTCAGAGTCTGTCAGCGAAGGCCATCCTGATAAAATGGCTGACCAAATCTCTGATGCCTTACTCGATGCCATTTTGCGTGAAGATCTGCACGCGCGCGTCGCTTGTGAGACTTTAGTCAAAACAGGCGCGGTCGTATTAGCTGGTGAAATCTCTACTACAGCTAACATTGATATCGAGCGTATCGTTCGTGATACGGTCAATGGTATCGGTTATCATCATTCGGACTTAGGTTTTGATGGTGAGACTTGCGCGGTTATCAACATGATCGGCAAGCAGTCGCCTGAGATTGCCCAAGGCGTCGATCGTAGTAGCCCAGAAGAGCAAGGCGCTGGCGATCAAGGTCTAATGTTTGGTTATGCCAGTAACGAGACGGATGTATTGATGCCCGCTCCTATCGAGTATGCCCACCGCTTGATGCAGCGTCAGTCTGAGCTGCGCCGTGCAGGCGAGCTACCATGGCTCCGACCTGATGCCAAAGCACAAGTAACACTCAACTATGATGGCAATCGCCCTGTCGCTATTGATGCGGTAGTACTATCGACTCAGCATGATCCTAGTATCTCACAAGCGGACTTGCAAGAGGCTATCATGGAGAACATCATCAAGCATGTGCTACCAGCTGATCTGCTGCATAAAGGCACGCGCTATCACATCAACCCAACCGGTAAGTTTGTGATTGGCGGGCCTGTCGGCGACGCGGGTCTAACCGGCCGCAAAATCATCGTTGATACTTATGGCGGTATGGCTCGTCATGGCGGCGGGGCTTTTAGTGGTAAAGACCCCTCTAAAGTCGATCGTAGTGCCGCTTATGCGGTGCGATACGTCGCCAAAAACATTGTCGCAGCTGGCATTGCTGATCGCTGCGAAGTGCAGGTCAGCTACGCTATTGGTGTGGCAGAGCCGACTTCTATTTCTATCAACACCTTTGGCACCAACAAAATCGATAATGACGAGATTATTCGCCTGATTCGTAAGCATTTTGACTTACGTCCTTATGGCATCACGCGTATGCTCAATCTGCTGCAGCCCATGTATCAGCAAACTTCAACCTTTGGTCATTTCGGTCGTCCTGGGTCTGAGACCGCATTTACTTGGGAAAAAACTGATAAGGCTGAGATACTCAAAGCCGATGCCGGTCTGTAGTCCGAAAAGCAAGATTACTATCTATTCTATAAAATTTAGACTATTGAAATAACATACTATTTAACTCATTTACTTAACGGAGTCTTTTATGTCTGACGCCAATATGCCAAACGATACTACCAATACAGACAATATCGAAAACAATGTCGAGATCACTCCTGAGATGCAGTCTTTTTATCAGCGCGCTGATGAGATTATCGGCGTTGCTAATAGCCAACTCGGCGAAAAGGCACACTCAGGCCAAGTCGGCGCTTCCCTACTTTATGCTGCCGCGCGTTACAGCGCTTCGGTCGCCTCTATTGGCTTTGTAAAAGGGGAGGATTTTGCCAAAGAAAAAGAGGACATTATCGAGTTTTATACCAAGCAGTACCGCCAAATGCTCAGCGACAATCTTACTGACTACGCACAAAACTTCGATAACTATGTGCAGCTTAATAAAAACGATACAGTAGGCGAATAAACAAATTCTTAGCGTTTGCCTAGCTTGTAAGTTGCATTAAAGTCTTATGCTCATTAGTATCTCCCTATTAAACCCTAAGCTTAATCATAAGCTTAGGGTTTTTTATTGGTATAGCCGTATGGTCAATGCCTACAAATCAGCTGTAGGCTACGAGCGTGCGTCTAAAATAAACTAAAAGGAGTAAGGCACGCCAGTCAAACTTATATCAGTGATACCCTCAAGCCTATGTAATAGCCTGAGATTTTCGCCAACGATAACAACTTAGTGGCTGACTGATGATAAATAAGCTACTATGAATTTAGACTTTGTCACTAATCAAGGTGACTAGATCGATTACAGCACATAATCAAACAATACTGATAAGGAGATACCACTATGAACCCTGTACTCAAATCATGGAGACTAAGCTCTTTATTACTAGGGTTGTCAGCTATTATGGCGTTAGCTGGCTGTAGTAATATTCCAAGTGTCAATACCCTAGACGATGCGGCTATTCATACCGTGGAATATGGCAAGCAGATACCTAGTGACAACCCTTTTAACAAATGTCCCCCTTATAACCCTGAGCAAACCATGTGTACCATGCAGTACGATCCAGTATGTGTCAAAACAAAGACCGACTCAGGATTCAACTATCGTACCGCGGGTAATGCTTGCTCCGCATGTGGCACAGCCACTGCAATCGGTTATACCAAAGGACAATGTTCATAAACCAAAGCTTATAAACCAATGCTCATATTCAATGATTACGAATGTTTACCCGCTATCACCCATAAAAAAGCCCTAGCTTAATATATAAGCTAGGGCTTTTCTTACGAATGGTCATTTTTCTACAAAGTCAGATTGAACCTGTCTTACTTATCTTTGGGCTCTACGATTAAGTCAGGAGGCCCTGTTAACAGATCTTCATCACGGAACTCGTTAGCTGAGTTGTGTTCAGCAGACTCCTCAGTAGTGAACCACTGCTTATTACGATACAGAATCAGACGATCTCGGCTCAAACCACGCAGTAGTGAATACATCATAATCATAATCACGATAGCAAATGGGAAGCCTGAAACAATCGATGCCGCTTGCAGAGCCCCTAAACCGCCAGCTGCTAAGAGTACCGCTGCGATAACGCCTTCAGTACCTGCCCAGAATAGACGCTGAATCTTAGGCGGATTGGTATCACCACCAGAGGTCAACATATCGATAACGAAACTTGCAGAATCTGACGAGGTCACGAACCAAAGCACGATCATAATCACGATGAGTAGGTTGACCGCTGCAGTTAATGGATACGATTCCATTAGCTTAAAGATTGCGCTGCCAGTATCGGCTTTGACTGCCTCGATAAGACCAGGACTTGCCACACTTGGATCAGCTGCAGCCATCAGCTCCATGTGTACTGCTGAGCCACCAAAAGCGGTGAACCATAAGAAAAGAATAGTAATGGGGATTAATAACACACCCAAAATAAACTCGCGAATCGTACGGCCACGTGAGATACGAGCGACGAATACACCAACAAAAGGTGACCAGCTAATCCACCATGCCCAGTAGAAGATAGTCCAAGATGACTGCCAGTTATCTTGGCCTTCATAAGACTCAGTCCAAAGACCTAAAGGAATCACTTGATGCAAGTAGTTACCAACGTTTTCAACGAAACTATTAAAGATAAACTGCGTCGGACCTAAGATAATCACAAAGCTGAGCAAGATGACTGTGAATAAGATATTCAGATCACTTAAGCGCTTGATACCTTTATCTAAACCCAAAAACAGCGACATGCCTGCCAATACAGTAATAATAGCAATCAAAATGATTTGTGTAGTGATATTATTAGGTACACCAAATAGCGTATCTAGACCTGAGTTGATCTGTAACACCCCTAAGCCAAGCGTCGTCACCACCCCAAACATCGTCCCAAATACGGCAAGTGTATCTACCGTATGACCCATAGGTCCATAGATTTTTTTGCCGAGTAAAGGATACAGGGTTGAGCGAATGGCCAAAGGTAGGCCGACACGATAATGGAAATAAGCCAACGCCAAAGCGACGATACCGTAGATGGCCCAAACATGGAACCCATAATGCAAAAATGAGATATTCATCGCAAGCTTAGCGGCTTCAACACTCTCAGGCGTGCCTAATGGCGGTGCCATAAAGTGATATAACGGCTCAGCAGTACCCCAATACAGCAAACCAATACCGATACCTGCTGAGAAGAGCATACCAATCCATGAGACTAGATTATACTCGGGCCTCTCAGTTTGATGACCTAGTCTGATATCGCCATAACGGCTAAATATCATATAGATACTCATGACTAAGGCTAGATTCACCACTACGATAAAGAACCAGCCAAAGCGCAACGAGACAAACGCTTTTGCCTCATTAAACACCACTTCAGCTTGCTCATTAAAAAAAGCGCCGAAGATAATAAAGACCAAAATCAAAATAGCTGAGGTCAAGAACACAGGTTTACTTACCCGTGGAAAAGGGCCTAAGCGGCCAACTTTTACATGATCCATAGCGTGTCCAAAAGTTAAAATTGCGTCACCTTATCAAGATATAGGGTGATTATCAAATGCAATATTAAAAATACAGTGGTTAATATGCAAAAATAATTTAGAGAGAATCAAGGATATTTTGCTATAGCGAATCGAACTTTGAGCCTTAAAAGCTATTATCAATACAATCGCTTAGGCTATTTTAGCTTTTATCATGGATATAAAAAAAGCCTCAATCTGTTTAAAGATTGAGACTAATAATAAAGTTTAACGTACTTAACTGAAGATTAATCGCCTTTGACGATCTTTGGCGGTCCTTTGAGTAGATGCTCATCGGTAAACTCATCAGCGGTATTATGATCGATAGACTCATCAGTAATAAAACGCTGCTGCGCACGATAAAGGATCAAGCGATCACGGCCAAGACCACGCCACAGCGCGTACATCATGGCAAAAATGACAATGGCAAAGGGTAGCCCTGCAACAATCGCTGCTGCTTGCAGAGCGCCAAGACCACCTGCTGCGAGCAAGATTGCGGCAATAAAGCCTTCTGCCGTCGCCCAAAATAGACGTTGAATCTTTGGTGGATTAGTATCGCCGCCTGCGGTTAGCATGTCAATGACAAAGCTTGCAGAATCAGACGAGGTGACAAACCACAAGACAATCATGATGACGATCAACAAGGTAATAGGCTTAGCGAATGGATAATACTCAACCAACTTAAAGATTGCGCTACCTGTGTCTGCTTGTACTGCCTCTATCAGCCCAGGGCTTACTAGAGCAGGATCAAGCGCTGCTAACAGCTCCATATGGATAGCTACGCCGCCAAAGGCTGTGAACCAAAAGAACAAAATAGTCATCGGTATCAGTAGCACACCTAAAGTGAACTCACGAATGGTACGACCACGAGAGATACGAGCAATAAACACCCCAACAAATGGTGCCCAGCTTACCCACCATGCCCAATAAAATATCGTCCAGCCACTTTGCCAATCGGTACCACTATACGACTCGCCCCAAAAACTAAGTGGAACGACTGCCGCCAGATAATTACCAATGTTTTCAAAGAAGCTATCAAAGATAAATAGTGTTGGACCCAAAATAACTATAAAGGCTAGCAGAAGGCCGGTGAGACCCATATTGAGATCGCTCAAACGCTTGATGCCTTTATCAAGACCAAGCATTAAAGATCCGCAAGCCAGCAGAGTAATAAAGGCGATAATGACAAACTGAACAGCAAGACTATTCGTAAGACCAAATAGGTTTTCAAGTCCTGAATTGATCTGCATGACTCCTAAACCTAGCGAGGTCACAACGCCAAACATCGTACCAAAGACGGCTAAAATATCGACCGTATGTCCCCAGCGCCCATAAATCTTTTGACCCAATATAGGGTACAAAGTTGAGCGAATGGACAGCGGTAATCCGCGTCTAAAATGAAAATAGGCCAAAGATAACGCGACGATAGTATAGATAGCCCAAGCATGTAAGCCCCAATGCAAAAACGAGATATTCATCGCCTGCTTAGCGGCCTCCATGGTCTCAGGCTCAGCCATTGGCGGCGCCATGTAATGGTATAATGGCTCAGCCGTACCCCAATACACTAGACCGATACCGATACCTGCTGAGAACAGCATACCAATCCAAGACCCCAGACTGTACTGCGGCCGCTCGGTTTGCTGACCCAAACGTATATCGCCGTAGCGACTTGCTATAAGATAAATACAAAAGACTAAAGCCACGTTCATAAGTAAAATGAAGAACCAGCCAAAATTAGTCGTAATAAAGCTTTGCAGATAACTAAAAAGCGCACCAGCAGTCTCAGTGAAAAATGCGCCAAAAACAATAAAACCAATAATAAGAATACTCGATGTGATGAAGACGGGCTTGTTTACCCTAGGAAAAGGGCCAAGCCTTTCAACCTTTACATGATCCATTCGTTAAATAACCTTAAATTTTTTGGGAGTTTACCTTATCAAGATAACGCGCAACTATCAATTATAAACCAAGTACTTACAAGTCTTTATTGAATAGAAACAAAGTTATAAGTCATCAATTAAAAAACATTGTTTCACTATTAGTAAAACTACTGCCATGTTATGACCATAGCATTATGATTAATTGACATTGGTTTTACTGTGGTAATAAATGTAGCAATCTGCCGTTATCGCCATCTTCCAGTAGCCATACCTGACCATCTACGCTTAATACATTTCGTATTCTTGCGCCCATATCATAGCGATAGCGCTCACTGGCATTACCTACCGCGTCCATATCGACCACGATAAGCGCTTTAGAGGATAAGCCACTCATTAAAGCATTGCCTTGCCATGCTGGAAAGTCATTTTGACTGCCTGAGGTGTAAATACTCAAAGACGATGGTGAAATAACAGGCGTCCAGCTCACTTTAGGAGGAGTAAATTCAGGACGAGTATCATGGTCGGGTATGTCTGTGCCAGAATAGTTACGACCGTTTGAAACCACAGGCCAGCCATAGTTATTGCCCTTGACGATTAAATTATACTCATCACCGCCACGCGGTCCCATCTCATTGCTCCACAATCTGCCCGACTCATCAAACGCCATACCGAGTACATTTCGATGACCCGTACTCCAAAACTGGGCGCTAATGTCATTATTGTTGGCATAAGGATTGTCACTAGGGACAGTCCCGTCAGGATGCAAGCGGATAATTTTGCCAAGATTTAAGCTCATATCTTGCGCAGGCTGTTTTTCTTGACGATCGCCTGAGCTGATATAAAGGTAACGCCCATCAGGTGAGAACAATAAGCGATGACTATAATGCCCTTGCCCATCGATTTTTTTGTTTTGCTGCCAGATAGTGCTGATGTTTTGCAAACTTGGCTTCTCGGTATCTAAACCGCTGAGCGTCGCTTTGATAACCTTTGCCCCATATTTATTACTATCAGCACCACTGCCCGCTTCGGCATGACTGATATAAATAGCATTACTTGCCCTAAAATCTGGCGCTAAAGTCACATCTCCTAAGCCGCCTTGTCCGCCATAAGCCACCTCTGGCACACCTGCGACTTGGGTTTTGACTCCCGTCTGCGTATCGACCACAAATAGCTCGCCCGACTTTTGCGTGACTAGCAACTCAAGCGCGTCATTTCCTGTTTTTGGTAGTGCAGTCATCGCCCATGGCTCATTAAAGGTTGCGATCACTTGGGTAGTAAAGCTAGGCTTGCTGTCTTCTGTTTGCTCGCTAGTACTAATGTCAACGTCTTGTGTATTGGCTACAGGAGTGGCTGATTCTGAGCAGGCCGCAGTGCTAAATAGTAGAGCGGCTACCATTAGCGGTAAACTAACTTTCTTGTTTTTACTCATCTTGCTGTCGATTGGCATAGCGTTCATCCTTTAATATCTTTAATCTCATTTTTATTTATCGCTGACATCTGTCTTCTAATATAGCAAGCCTCATGTAACTTCGCCCAGAAATTATGCAACAAAAAACCCTTTATCTACTATGGCAGATAAAGGGTTAGTGTTACTTAGAGATTGGCTCTCAATCTAAAATGACTATTAGCTCATTCTAAGCTTATTAAAAGTCAATCTATCATCTTGATCGACATCGACTTTGATGATATCACCTGCGACAAAGTCACCAGCCAATAGCTTTAATGACAATGGATTTTCGATCTCTTGCTGGATCGCACGTTTTAGCGGACGTGCGCCATACACCGGATCGTAACCAACAGCGACTAGTTTGTGCATCGCATCGGCTGACAGCTCGATATCCATCTCACGCTCTTGGAGACGCTGACGTAGACGCTGCAACTGAATGTCAGCAATACCAGCCATCTGCGACATGCCAAGCGGATGGAATACCACAATCTCATCGATACGGTTGACAAACTCTGGGCGGAAATGCTGTCCGACCGAATCCATCACCTCAGACTTGATGTCTTCATAGCTCTCGCCGACCATCTCTTGGATTTTGTGAGAGCCTAAGTTACTCGTCATCACAATCACCGTGTTTTTGAAGTCAACCACGCGGCCTTGTGAGTCGGTCAAACGTCCATCGTCTAACACTTGCAAGAGGATATTAAACACATCAGGATGCGCTTTTTCGACCTCATCAAACAGTATCACGCTATAAGGCTTACGGCGTACCGCTTCGGTCAAGGTGCCGCCTTCTTCATAACCGACATAGCCTGGAGGCGCACCCACTAAGCGGCTGACGCTGTGTTTCTCCATATACTCACTCATGTCGATACGGATGATGGCATCCTCACTATCAAACAAGAAGTTGGCCAGTGATTTGGTCAGCTCAGTTTTACCAACCCCCGTAGGCCCTAAAAATAAGAACGAACCCGATGGGCGGTTGGGATCAGACAACCCAGCTCGGCTACGGCGCACAGCGTTGGCGACTGCTTCGACTGCTTCATCTTGACCGATGACGCGCTCATGCAGCTTGTCTTCCATCGCCAACATCTTGTCACGCTCGCCTTGCAACATTTTGCTGACAGGAATTCCCGTCGCGGCTGCCACCACCTCTGCGATTTCGTTGTCCGTGACTTTATTACGCAGCAGTTTGGCACCGCCATTATCACCTGCCAGCTCTTTTTGCTCGGCCAAATCAGACTCTGTGATACGGCGCTCAAGCTGTGGAATCGTCTCGTACTGCAGCTTACTCATGGTCTCATAGTCGCCTTCGCGGCTGGCTTTGTCATAAGCGATACGCGCTTTGTCCAGCTCGTCTTTTAGCTGCTGAGAGCCTTTAACCAGCGCTTTTTCCGCTTGCCAAATCTCATTGAGATCGGCGTACTCTTTTTCTAGCTCCTCGATTTGGCTATCAAGCACTTTACGCTCTGCTTGTGCGCCGGCATCTTCTTCGTTTTTGAGTACTTCGCGCTGCATTTTTAGCTGAATCAGACGGCTATCGAGCTTACCGAGTGCTTCAGGCTTACTGTCCATCTCCATGCGCAGGCGACTGGCTGCTTCATCGATTAAATCAATCGCTTTATCAGGCAGCTTGCGATCGGTGATATAACGATGGCTCATGCGCGCTGCGGCAATGATTGCGCTGTCTTGGATATCGACACCATGATGCAGCTCATAACGCTCTTTTAGACCACGCAAAATCGCAATGGTGTCTTCAACCGTTGGCTCATCGACCAATACTTTTTGGAAACGGCGCTCAAGGGCGGCATCTTTTTCGATAAATTGACGATACTCATCTAACGTCGTCGCGCCGACGCAGTGTAGCTCACCGCGCGCCAGTGCAGGCTTTAGCATATTGCCTGCATCCATCGCGCCCTCTGACTTACCCGCGCCGACCATGGTATGCAGCTCATCGATAAACAAGATGACGTTACCTTCTTGCTTGGCAAGGTCGCTAAGCACGCCTTTGAGACGTTCTTCGAACTCACCGCGGAACTTAGCACCGGCAATCAATGCACCTAAATCCAAGGACAACACTTCCTTACGGCGTAGACCTTCTGGCACATCGCCATTGATGATTTTTTGTGCTAGGCCTTCGACGATGGCTGTCTTACCGACACCTGGCTCACCAATGAGCACAGGGTTATTTTTGGTGCGGCGCGAGAGCACCTGAATGGTACGGCGAATCTCTTCGTCACGGCCAATGACAGGGTCTAGCTTACCCAGCTCAGCCTGCTCAGTTAAGTTGATAGTATATTTGTTTAGCGCATCACGCTGATCTTCGGCATTTTGATTGTCCACCGTTTCGTCTCCACGTAATTTTTCGATCACAGCCTTTAACTGACTGGCTGTCACGCCTGCACTTTCAAATATTTTTTTGGTTTCGCCTTGCTCCGCCAGTGCCAATAGCACCCATTCAGTGGCAATGAAATCATCGCCTTCTTTTTGTGCTTGGCGATCCGCTAAGTTCAAAATCTTCACCGAGTTTGGGTTTAGATTGACATCGCCTGTTGGGTCGCTAATAGTTGCTTGATTATCGAGTGCTTTGGCCACGCCATTTTTTAGCGCCGGAATGGATGCGCCGGCCTGCTGACAGATCGCGATGTTTGACTCATCTTGTAGCAGTACGGCAAGCAGATGCACAGGGTCTATGCCTGTGTGATCACGTCCTAACGCTAAGCTTTGCGCTTCTTGTATTGCAGATTGCAACTTTTGGGTAAATTTCTCAAATCTCATATTGTTATCCTTTGATAATTTATCATAGCAACAGGCTTTTATAAGTATTAGGTTAGCCCGTTTGCCTTTGGTTGCTATCTATATAAGGTATAGTGACAGTCAATTCAAGCGAAAAACAATAAAAAACCTTACTATTAGCAATGATATAAAGACTAGTTTATTAATAAGTATTTATCAGTGCTATTTCAAGAATTTTTAAAGAAAAATAAGTACCTAAATAAGAGTTTATTGCTAATAAAAAAGCGCTTGCCCTATCCAGAACAAACGCTATAACTGGCTCATGAGACGATAAAAAACGCTAAGCTATTCTACAATTTCAATCGGCATTCCTGCTTTGTATACGCTCATAATCTCATCCATCTCATCATTAGTCACCGCAATACAGCCATCCGTCCAATCACGCTGCTGCGTAATAGCCGCCAGATGACCAAGGCCGTTTTTTTGTCCATGAATCATAATATCACCGCCCGCACTGACCCCGCGTTTTTTGGCTTGGGCTTTATCAGCGGCGTTAGGATAACTGACGTGGATGGAGCGATAGTAGTTAGAGTTTTCGTTTTTATAATCAAGAATATAACTCCCTGTCGGTGTGCGCTCGTCGCCTTCTTGGCGCTTATGTCCCACTGGGCTATCCCCTAAAGCAATGTGATAAGTTTTGATTACTCGATCGCCACTTAATAGCTTTAATACCCGCTCGGACTTATCGACATAAACTTTATCGATAGTGACATCTGTATGGATAGCTTGATTGTGCTTGCTGCTATTTTTGGCCAAGGCCAGCGCGCTCACACTTATCATACTAACGACTATCAGCATCAGAATAGCCAAAGAGAAGGGTTTGGTTTTGCGAGATGATAATCGAGAAAATGACATAGAAATTGCTTCTTATTAAGTGAGCTTAGTCACAAGATAACAGATCTCTATGTCAAGGTTTGTGCAGAAGTTATGAATAGAAAAAGAGCTAAGCTATCAGACCATACGAATCGCGCCATCTAAGCGTATCACTTCACCATTAAGATAGGCATTATCGATAATATGCATCGCCAACTTAGCAAACTCCTCAGGAGCGCCTAAACGTTTTGGATAAGGGACAGCTGCCTCTAGTTGTTCGCGGGCCTTTTCTGGGATACTGTGCATCATCGGCGTCGCAAACACCCCTGGCGCTATCGTCATAACGCGAATACCATGACGCGTCAGCTCACGCGCTAGTGGCAACATCATACCAACCACGCCCGCTTTCGATGACGCATAACTGGCCTGCCCGACTTGCCCATCGAAAGCTGCAATAGACGCTGTATTAATAATAATACCGTTATCGGCATTTTGCGCACTATCAGCGTTGGTATTGGCGGCGACACGCTTAGCAATACTAGCTGCCACCAAACGTGCGACATTAAACGAGCCGACTTGATTGATAGTAACGCCGCGTGTGAACGCCTCTAGATCCGCTGGGTTATTGTCACGGTCGAGTAGCTTTTGTACCACAGCGATGCCCGCGCAGTTGATAGAGCCTTGCAGACTACCAAAGTCCGTCTCAGCGGTAGCGACTGCCGCTTGTACGTCATCGCCGCTGGTGACATCACAGCGCACAAAGCGAACGCTATCGCCAAGCTCACGGGCTAAAGCTGTCCCCGCCTCTTCATTGAGGTCCGCGATGACTACTTTTCCGCCTTGCGCAGTGATAGCGCGAACCACGGCTTCGCCTAACCCTGAAGCGCCGCCAGTGACTAAAAAACTGTTTCCCTGTATTTGCATGATATCTCCCTTATCGTTTGTAGGTGATGACCCTTAGTGTATGTCTTCTTAGTGTATATATTATCGATTATATATACGATGCGCTTACATCGTTAAGATAGGAATAAATAAACTATCTTAACGATATAAAAGATAACAGCTTTATCTAAGAAGTCTTAGAGCTATTCATCTACTCATGAGTTATCCAAAAAACGAAGCAGCGCTTTTTCCTCTAAGCTCTGATACTCTCTAGTTCGTCCGCGCCGGGCTTGTTTATAATTTTCATAAAACTCGCCTGCCAAGAACTTCTCAATGATAATAGGATTAATGTAGGAGCTACGGCAGACGCTTGGCGTATTGCCTAACTCTTCAGCGACATCTTTGACCATCTCAGTGACTAACGTTTGCCGCAGCTTACTGTCAGGGGCGCTGGCTAAAATGGCTTCGCCGTTTCCGTTTTGTAGCTCATCATATAAATAACTGGCGGCCAGCACACTGGCCATCCAAGTGCGAAAGTCTTTTGCGCTGTAGAGCCTACTTGTGCAGTCCGAGGCGGCGTTATTATCCTCACACAGATGCAGGCGTAGATATTCATTGACATCAGAGCTATCAACCACGCGTTTGTCGCCATTGTCATCTAAATATTTAAAAATCTGATAGCCAGGCAGCTCAGAGCAAGACTGTACGATGTCTATCAAGCGCTCGTCTTGTAGCTCGATATGATGCGCTTTGGCACTTTTACCAACGAAATCGAAGGCCAAGCCATTCTCTGTTTCACTCACATGCTTACTACGTAAAGTACTAAGGCCGTAGCTTTTATTGAGCTTAGCATAGCGACTATTACCGATACGAATGAGAGTCGTCTCTAGCAACTTCACCACTGCCGCAAGCACATTATCATGCGATAAAGTCTCAGCTTCTAAATCTTTTTCGACTTGCGCGCGCAGATTAGGCAGAGCGCTCGCAAAGCCAATCATCGCCTCAAATTTGGCACGATCACGCACACTATCCCATAGCTCATGATACAAATACTGCTTACGCGCCTTGCCATCGCGCCCTGTCGATTGGAGATGACCGTTTTCATGTTGGCATATCCACACCTCAGACCACATCGGCGGAATGACTAAAGCCTCAAAACGTTGGCGCAGTTTTTTATCTTTGACCGTATTGCCTGCTGCATCTCGATAGGTAAAGCCGCGACCATGACGGCGGCGGGTAAAACCCGGCTCATCATCGCTGACATAGCGCAGGTTTGCTTGCTTGGCTAGGCGCTCATAATCATGACGAAGATCTAGAGCCGCCTGTACTTGAGCCTTATTCACCATAAACCAAAACCCTTGTAATTCATTATTTTAAAAGTAAACTGTTGATGATTTAGAATAATAAATTAAAGCGCTGTTTACTGTTAAATTGACGCAGAGAATATGTAGAGCTGTGTAAAGGTAGAATGATTAAAAAATAAAAAAACCAAGCATTAAGCTTGGCATTTTATGGCACTGAAATTATTGCTAACGTTGTCGCTAATAATGCTATTTACCGTAAGTACATAAATAAGCGCTTTCGACTTCGACTTTAACGTTGAACTTTTTATCCGCTTCAATCGTAAATTGCTCGCCCGCCGCAAAAGTCTGCCAATTATCATTATCTGGCAGCTTGACAGTGAGTGCCCCGCTCACGACACTCATCGTCTCAAATTCGCTAGTACTAAATTCGTATTCGCCTATCTCCATCACACCAACAGTGGCAGGAAGAGTAGCGGTTTGAAAGGCGATGGACGCCACTTTATTATCAAAATATTGATTAACGCTTGGCATAGATATTCCTTAAATGGATGAGCTTTCATTAAATACTGTTTGCATTTAATAGTTGGAGGCTGGTACTTTAAGTTGAGCAGTTATTGTTCAAAATCAACTAATAACGAAATTCTATTTAAAGAATTTCACTTGCAAAGCTAAAATTGCAGGGCAATTTTTAAACGCTTCTCAGGGCTAAAGCACCAGCCTACGTCAAGATATATAATTTTATTAAAATACTTTAAAAACTTACTTTGAGAATTAAAATCACAGCCCTGCTTTGAGACTCGCTTCGATAAATTGATCCAAATCGCCGTCGAGTACGGCGCCGGTATTAAAGGTCTCAACGCCAGTACGCAAATCTTTGATCCGCGAGTCATCGAGCACGTAAGAGCGAATTTGACTGCCCCAACCGACGTCAGACTTATTATCTTCTACCGCTTGTTGGCTCTCCATGCGTTTTTGCATCTCAAGCTCATAGAGCTTAGCGCGTAGCATTTTCATTGCGGTGGCTTTATTGCCATGTTGGCTACGCTCGTTTTGGCAAGTGACCACTACGCCGCTTGGCTCATGGGTGATACGTACTGCCGAGTCTGTGGTATTGACGTGCTGACCGCCAGCACCTGATGAGCGATAAGTGTCAATCCGCAGATCAGCAGGATTGATATCGATATCGATATCATCGTCAATCTCAGGCGACACAAACACAGCCGCAAACGAGGTATGACGACCGTTATTACTATCAAAAGGCGACTTACGCACTAAGCGATGCACGCCAATCTCAGTGCGCAGCCAGCCAAAAGCATAATCGCCTTTGATCTCGATAGTGGCAGACTTAATACCGGCGACACTACCTGAAGATACTTCGATAACCTCAACTTTAAAGCCGTGCGCCTCCGCCCAGCGTGTGTACATGCGCAGTAGCATCTCCGCCCAATCTTGGGCCTCGGTGCCGCCGCTACCCGATTGGATATCCAAATAGCAGTTGTTCGGGTCCATCTCACCGCTGAACATCCGGCGAAACTCCAAATCGGCGACGCGTTTTTCAGCACTATCAAGCTCGCTTTGCACATCTTTGAGCAGGGACTCATCCTCGGCTTCGACCGCGAGCTCTAGCATTGCAGCGGCATCTTCAAGCGTAGTCTCAAGCGATACCACTATCTCGATGACGCTATCGAGCTGACTTTTTTCTTTGCTAATTTTGGTGGCACGTTCCGGATCGTTCCACAGCTCCGGACTCTCCATCTCTAAATTGACTTCCTCTAAGCGCTCTTGCTTACCATCGAAGTCAAAGATACCTCCGCAGGTCCTGTCCACGCGTCGATAAGTCTTTGATTTGCTCTTGATATGGGTTAATTTCCATCAGTGTTCCTGTATGTATTAAATAATAGTGTCTTTGTAGGCTGGGTTTTTAACCCAGCTTCAGGACTTTGTAAATTCAAAATGCTGGGTTAAAAACCTAGCCTACGCCAAAAATAATAATTATTAAAAGCGATGTTGTTGACTACTCATCGCAATAGCACTGCTAAATGATGATAAACTAAATCGACCAATCCTCAACCGCCCAGCGATTCGCCAATGCATGGGCATGCAAAGCCTTATCAGGCGATACGCAAACGGCAATATCTGCCCATTCTAATAACGGAATGTCGTTTTTAGAATCAGAGTAGGCATAAGTTTTGGTAAAGTGGATACCATCTTGCTGCTTTTTATCAAGCCATTTATCCAGATGATAAATCTTACCTTCTTGAAAGTTAGGCTTATCGGTTAATTTACCGGTGTAGCGCTCATCGACGATTTCAAGCGGCGTCGATAGTACGTTTGCCTCGGTGATGCCAAAACGCTGAGCGATAGCAGACACCACAAAGTTATTGGTCGCTGAGATAATCACCACCTCATGACCAAGCTCCACGTGCTCACACAACACCTCCATCGCTTTTGGGCGAATATGCGGCTCAATCTCTGTTTTTATATAGTCTTCACGTAACTTATCAAGCCTGTCCATCGGTAAAGAGCTCAAAAACTGTGCGACAAACTCGTTGTACTCAGTCGCATCGAGGGTACCTTCTATATAGTCATTATAAAACTTTTGATTGGCAGTGCGATACTGCGCCTCATCGACAAGGCCGTGCTTGACGATATACTCGCCCCATAAATAATCGCTATCGACATCGAGCAAAGTATGGTCTAAATCAAATAACGCTAAGGTGCGCGCATTGGCAGGGGCTGGTGTAGAAGTGTTATTCATAAAACATACTCGCTGAGGATAAAAGGAGCGTCCTAAAATAAGGACGCTTACTTACTATTCTTACTATTTAAGCTATCGGTTTTCTTATTATAAAACTATTCAGGCGCTTGGATCTCGGTCAGACCTGTTTTGAACTTTTGACAGCGATCTGCGTAGTGCATGGCGGATAGCTTGAGCATCGCGGCCTGCTCATCAGTCAAAGTTTTGACCACTTTGGCCGGTGCGCCCATCACTAGTGAATTATCCGGAATCTCTTTACCTTCAGTGACTAAGGCTTTAGCGCCGATAATACAGTTTTTACCGATTTTGGCTTTATTAAGTACTACTGCGCCGATGCCAATTAAGCTGTTATCACCGATCTCACACCCATGTAGCATCGCTAAATGCCCAATCGTCACATAATCGCCAATTTTGACTTCGATACCCGCATCAGTGTGAATCACGCTGTTTTCTTGCACATTGCTGTAGTCGCCGATATGAATACGCTCATTGTCACCGCGAATCACTGCGCCAAACCAAACGCTGGCTTGATGACCTAAATATACATCGCCAATGACTCGCGCCGTATCGGCAACCCAGCCATTAAAAGGGACGGCAAACTCAGGTTTTTTGTCTAAATACTGATAAATCATAACTATCCTTGTTTATTAAATAAGGGGCACACTACAGCGGCCCTATTATTATTGTCAAAACATTAAAAAACTAATAGAGAATATTAGGGCGTGTTGAACATTCGACCATGGCACTGACAGAGACTATTTTTTAGGCGATTTGCAGATAAAAATGGTAAGTTTAGTCGTTCTAAGCGTCTATTTTTATCAATAAAGCGGCAAAAAAGAGTCCTGTCCCTGCGGGCTGATGCTAAAATCGCCCTGGTCGTTGTGACTGTTTAAATAAAATCAGCTAGCCAATGCAATAAGCATTACCTGCAATTTTAACGACGACTAGAACACAGCTTTGATAAACTAGTAGCGATCAGCAGTGCGCATTTGTGAATGTTCAACACGCCCTATAGGTTTTGTGGATTGATTGTCTTAAAATAAGGCCACGCAACCCTCACTGACGATGCAAATCATACCACTTTGAGAGTCACAGTAAACCCTTTTAGGAAGATGACTATGAATAGCAAATACTCCCTACCTCTATTAATGCTCGTCAGCGGCACGCTAGCTGTAAGCCCTAGTTACGCTGACGACAGCTCTAGTATCGAAAAGGCAGGCAGCGTGGTTGCTGTTGCGATCCCTGCTATCGCTTATGGTAGCACTTATTATAAGGATGACAAAGAAGGACGCCAGCAGTTTTATCGAGGGTTTGGCACTACTGTTGCTACAACTTACGCGCTAAAAGCGGTGATAGATAAGGAGCGCCCTAACGGTGAGGGCGATAACTCTTTTCCCTCTAGTCATGCTTCAGCCGCTTTTCAGGGGGCAAGCTTTATTCATCGGCGCTATGGCCTTGAGTATAGCATTCCAGCTTATTTAGGCGCAGGCTTTGTCGCTTATAGTCGCTTAGACGCCGATGAGCACGATGCAGTAGATGTGCTCGCTGGCGCAGCTTTGGGCATGGTGAGCAGCTGGTACTTCACCACTACCTATAATGATCTGTTAATCGTTGCGCCTAATTTATCGCCTGATTATTATGGCTTAAGCGTTAATTATCAATTTAAGTAATTTACTTGCACAATAAGACTAGCTCTCATTATCAAAGTTTAGTACAATGCTCAAAATCTGTGCCTAAGCGAGTGGACATGATGTAAGTTACTCTTCACCCCTATGTGAATTAAGTATCTTTTCATCTATTTGTCTTCTCGCTTTTTTGTGGGAAAATTTCAGCGATAATCGGTTTTATAACGCTTTGAATTGGTATAAATTATCGATTATCCGCTGAAGTGACAACCACAAATATAGTAGCGCATTCATCATCAATAGCGGAGGCAAATCCTTGAATTCATCGACAACAACACAAGCAATTTTGGCATTAGCAGATGGGACGATTTTTCGAGGTGTCAGTATTGGTAGTACAGGTCATAGGGTCGGTGAAGTGGTCTTCAATACCGCAATGACAGGCTACCAAGAAATCCTAACTGATCCAAGCTACGCGCGCCAATTAGTTACCCTCACCTATCCTCATATTGGCAATACTGGTACCAACGCTGAGGACAGTGAATCTGGCAACACCCAAAGTCATGATAAAGTCTGGGCAGAGGGTCTTATCATTCGCGATGCCACTTTAACCACTTCAAATTTCCGTAGCTCTGAATCACTAAGCGATTATCTAAAACGTAACGATACTGTGGCTATTGCTGAGATTGATACCCGTCAGCTGACGCGTTTACTGCGCGAGCAAGGCGCCCAAAACGGCTGTATCATGACCGCCTCAACTGGCACTGAGATTAGCGACTCAGACGTACAACAAGCCATTAAGCTTGCGCAAGAGTTTACCGGTCTCAAAGGCATGGATTTGGCAAAAGAAGCCACCCATCCAGAAGGTTTTGAATGGACGGCGGGCACTTGGGAATTATCCGATACGCTACTCAATCGTGATGCACCCGGTAGCCATGACAGCGGTACGGGCGGATTCTTCAAGCAACTTGGCACGCACATCGAGCACAAATACGATGTCGTCGCTTATGACTTTGGTACTAAGACCAACATCTTACGTATGCTGGTGGATCGCGGCTGCAAGGTTACTGTGGTTCCTGCACAAACGCCGATCGAAGAGGTGCTAGCGATGAATCCTGACGGTATCTTCTTATCTAATGGCCCAGGCGATCCGGCGGCTTGTGATTACGCTATTGACAGCGTGCGTCATATCATTGAAGAGACCGATATCCCTACCTTCGGGATTTGCCTCGGCCATCAGCTAGTTGGACTGGCTAGCGGCGCGAATACGGTTAAGATGAAGACCGGGCATCATGGTGCCAATCATCCAGTACAAGATTTGGGCACTAGCGCGGTGATGATTACCAGTCAAAACCATGGTTTCGCAATCGATGAAGATACCTTGCCGGATAATGTCAAATCAACGCATCGCTCATTATTCGATGGTACTAACCAAGGCATTGAGCTGACCAACAAGCCAGTCTTTAGCTTCCAGGGTCACCCAGAAGCGAGTCCTGGCCCTCATGACGCGGCTGAGTTGTTTGATAAGTTTGCAGCTATGATGGAAAAGGCTAAGGCGGCTGTCTAATGGCAAATGAACTGACGCAGAAATGGACAATTAAAGACTTAAAAGGCGTTGGCGACGTTGAACTATCACTTGATGATAGTAAACGGGCCTTTGTATTCTTTGGTAGTAATGGTATCGGTAAGACTAAAACATTAGAAGCTTTGTTTTTTTTCTTATTAGCAAAGACACATAACTTTATCACTAGCACCAATTTTGCATATGAAGAAAAAATAGCTTTTTCAATTACCAGTCAGGCTCAATCGCTCTCTTTTAAGGAAGCCACAGGAGGCTCTGCTTATCCTGATAGAGTTTTTCTAAGTCGACTGACTGAACAGGTTAAGAATAAAAAATTTGATGCTATTGCTCATTTGGGAGCAAAACAGCGAGGTTCAGCTGTTAAATCCTCGCAAAGCCATGCAAAATCCATTGGTAGCTCCAAAGTTCGTAGAAACGATTATTTTAAATTGATTGAGAACGCTATAAACAATGACTCATTGTCTGAACTAGGTATGAGTGAAAATATTCATCAATGGTTTATAGAGCGTGCTCAATCTGTTAATCCTTATCAAAAATCTGAGGATAATCGACAGGTCGATATAGATACAGTACTTAATGCTTTAAATACTTTAGATAATCGCATCGGTAAAACGCTTAATGTGGACGGTGATGATAATGTTTATTTAACTATTGAGGGGCAAGAGACCGAGCTAAACGAGTTAAGCTCTGGCTTTATCTCAGTAGTTAAGATTATCCAAGCGATTGTCTCGGCCTACTCTGCTTTTACTAATAAGCAAGACCTACTTAATGTCAAAGGTGTCGTACTTATTGATGAAATCGAAAGCCACTTGCACGTAGAGTGGCAAACTAGAATCATACCAACGCTAAAAGATCTATTTCCAAATACTACCTTTTATATTGCAACGCATTCGCCTTTAGTCTTATCGCAATTAGACGAAGGTGAAGCTTATTTGCTAAAGCTAGAAGAAGACGGTGTTGTTCGTTCTCACGTAATCGACTCTCCAAATAAGCGTATTTTAGCCAATGTGTTACGCGACGCTTTCGGTATCGACCTAAATGAGCTTAAAAGAGAATCTATGGAAGACAGTAGCCAAGATTTGGCGAAATATCGCTTATTAAAGCTACTTAGAAATCCAGCAGGTGACGATAGTGAGTAAATATGTTCTTCTAGATGCTAATTTACTTATCGGTGCTTTTGATCACGATGCCACAAACTCTAAACATATTGAATCCAAACAAATTGTCGAAGATTTACTATTAGACGATAAGGTAAAAATCGCTATTACGCCACTTATTCGTTATGAAGTACTGCGTGGTGTGCGCCGTGTGCCGACAGAACAAATGGTGGAGATTTTAAATGATTTTGAAGAGTTTGAAATTACCGATGTAGAAGGTAACAGAGCCTCTGACATCTATCGTTTAGCCCTAGTAAAACAACAGAAATTAGATAAACGTAGTTTTGATGTTTTTCATTATGTAGTCGCTGAAATACGTGATTTAGAATGGATGAGTCAAGACAATGATTTGAGTAAAATTGCAATCCTTGCCAAACCTATTATTGAAGGACACATCTAAATGCCAAAACGTACCGACATAAAAAGCATTCTTATCATTGGCGCAGGCCCTATCGTTATCGGTCAAGCATGCGAGTTTGACTACTCAGGCGCACAGGCGTGTAAAGCCCTACGCGAAGAAGGCTACCGCGTTATCTTAGTCAACTCAAATCCTGCCACTATCATGACCGATCCTGTCATGGCGGACGCCACTTACATCGAGCCAATTACTTGGCAGACAGTCGAGCAAATTATCGATAAAGAGCGCCCTGATGCGATTTTGCCAACGATGGGCGGTCAAACGGCGCTCAACTGTGCGCTTGAGCTAGATCGTAACGGCGTGTTAGAGAAATACGGCTGTGAGCTGATTGGCGCAACCAAAGATGCCATCGAGATGGCAGAAGACCGCGATTTATTTGACAAGGCGATGAAGCGTATCGGCCTTGAGTGTCCGCGCGCAGAGATTGCCGAAACCATGGAAGAGGCGTTTGCAACTCAAGAAAAAATGGGCTATCCGTGTATCATTCGTCCCTCTTATACGATGGGCGGCTCCGGCGGCGGTATCGCTTATAACCGCGAAGAGTTCATCGAGATATGTGAGCGCGGCTTTGACTTGTCCCCGACCCATCAGCTACTTATCGATGAATCACTGATCGGTTGGAAAGAGTACGAGACTGAAGTCGTGCGTGATAAAAACGACAACTGCATCATCATCTGTACCATTGAAAACTTCGATCCGATGGGCGTGCATACCGGCGACTCTATCACGGTCGCGCCGGCGCAAACCTTGACTGATAAAGAATATCAAATCATGCGCAATGCCTCACTAGCGGTACTACGTGAGATTGGGGTAGAAACTGGCGGCTCAAACGTGCAGTTCGGTATTAATCCAAAAAATGGCCGCATGGTTGTGATTGAGATGAACCCGCGTGTCTCGCGCTCCTCAGCGCTAGCCTCAAAAGCGACGGGCTTCCCGATTGCCAAAATCGCTGCCAAACTAGCGGTCGGTTATACCTTGGACGAGCTACAAAACGACATCACCGGCGGCGCCACTCCTGCCAGCTTCGAGCCGACGCTTGATTATGTCGTCACTAAGATACCGCGCTTTAACTTTGAGAAGTTCACGCAAGCCGACAATATCTTGTCGACGCAGATGAAATCGGTCGGTGAAGTGATGGCTATCGGCCGTAACTTCCAAGAGTCTATGCAAAAAGCACTACGCGGCCTCGAGACTGGCGCTGATGGTTTTGATGAGCAAATCGACTTAGCGGCAGTGAAACCAGAAAAAGCGCGTAGCGAGATTATCAATCGCTTAACCGTGCCGACGCCCGATCGCATCTTTTATATCGGCGATGCCTTTCGTATCGGTATGAGCGTGGAAGAGGTGTTCAAATTCACTAACGTCGATCCTTGGTTCTTGGTACAAATCGAAGATATTATCAATACTGAAGAAAACGTAAAAGCGCTTGGCTTTGGCGACTTAAATGAGAACAATCTGCGCCAGTTTAAACGCAAAGGCTTGTCAGATCTACGTTTGGCTAAACTGCTTGGCATCTCACAAAAGCAGCTACGCGCTAAGCGTTGGGACTTAAATATCCATCCCGTCTATAAGCGTGTCGATACCGCAGCGGCAGAGTTTGCTACGAGTACCGCTTATATGTACTCAAGTTATGACAGCGAATGTGAGGCTAAGCCCACTGACAACAAAAAAATCATGGTCATCGGCGGTGGCCCGAACCGAATCGGTCAAGGTATTGAGTTTGATTATTGCTGCGTCCATGCGGCTCTTGCGATGCGCGAAGATGGCTATGAGACTATCATGGTCAACTGTAACCCTGAAACGGTCTCTACCGACTATGATACCTCCGACCGTCTCTACTTTGAGTCCATCACTCTAGAAGATGTGCTAGAGATCGTCCGTATCGAGCAGCCTGACGGCGTTATCGTGCAGTTCGGTGGCCAAACGCCATTGAAACTGGCCCGCGCTTTAGAGGAAGCTGGCGTGAAGATCATCGGTACTAGCCCTGACGCTATCGACCGCGCTGAAGACCGTGAGCGCTTCCAGCACATGATTCAGCAATTGAACCTCACCCAACCGTCGAACGCACTAGCCACTAGTCTTGAGGATGGCCTAATTAAAGCCAAAGACGTCGGCTATCCGCTTGTGGTACGCCCGTCTTATGTACTCGGCGGCCGCGCAATGGAGATCGTCTATAACGAAGAGGAGCTCAAGCATTACCTGCGCACCGCCGTACAAGCGTCCAATGAAGCGCCAGTACTACTCGATCGCTTCTTAGATGATGCCGTCGAAGTCGATGTCGATTGCGTCTGTGATGGCACAGATGTAGTGATCGGCGGTATCATGCAGCATATCGAACAGGCGGGCGTGCACTCTGGCGACTCGGCTTGTTCACTGCCGCCTTACTCACTGTCAGATGAGCTGTGTGATGTGATGCGCGAGCAAACCATAGCGATGGCAAAAGAGCTTGGCGTTGTGGGTCTGATGAACGTACAGTTTGCGGTCAAAGGCGAGACCGTTTATATCCTTGAGGTCAATCCCCGCGCCGCGCGTACCGTACCTTTTGTCTCAAAATGTATTGGTACATCGCTTGCGCAAGTGGCCGCACGCTGCATGGCAGGTACGTCACTCAAAGACCAAGGTTTCACACACGAGATCAAACCTGATTTTTATGCGGTAAAAGAGTCGGTATTCCCGTTTGCTAAGTTCCCAGGCGTCGACCCCATCCTTAGCCCTGAGATGAAGTCAACTGGTGAAGTCATGGGCGTTGGCAAAACCTTTGGTGAAGCTTTTTACAAAGCGGTTATCGGTAGTAATGAGCGTCTGCCAGGTCTACCGACTGAAGGTGAAACCAAAACTGTCTTTATCTCAGTGCGCGATAGCGACAAAGAACAAATCGTTGCAGTCGCTCGTCAGCTACAAGACTACGGCTTTGAGATAGTCGCGACCACTGGCACGCAAGCGGTATTGGCTGATAATGGTATCGACTGTAAGCAAATCAATAAAGTCACCGAAGGTCGCCCGCATATCGTTGATGCGGTCAAAAACGGCAAGATTGATTTGATTATCAATACCACCGAAGGCAAACAAGCGCAAGAGGATTCGTTCTCTATCCGCCGTAACGCGCTACTAGGCAAAGTCTTTTATGTCACGACCTTAGGCGCCGCCGAAGCCGTTTGTAAGTCTTACGCAATCGACTTGCCTTTCGATGTTTATAAATTGCAAGACTTACATGCAAGAGCTAAGCCTGTCGCTTAGTAGCACTCGCGGTCTGTATTGATATTCTATTGACTTGGCAGCTTAAATTCAGTAGATTAGACCTATCGTAAAGCATGTTTTAAAAGTTTATAAATCCTATTCGGCTTAAAAAAGCATAGTAGCATCACTGCTACTATGCTTTTTATTGTGCTTTGAGCAAGTCAATCAGCGTCTGTTAAACTTTTATTACTTAGCTTTTGTTAGCTGGCTTTAATTACATAGATTTATCCCCATAATCTTTATATACTCTCTCACACTCATTGCAACAACATAGCACCATCTCACTATTCACTAGGAGATGGTGTGCTGTTATTGGTTTAAGGAAAAAACATGCAACGTTATCCTATGACTCCCCAAGGTCACGCCGCTTTAGAGGCCGAGCTTAAACAATTAAAAACCATCGATCGTCCGCGTATTACCGCCGACATCGCTGAAGCCCGCGAGCATGGTGACCTAAAAGAAAACGCTGAATACCATGCCGCTCGTGAGCAACAAGGGTTTTGTGAAGCGCGTATCCGTGACATCGAAGCGAAGCTTAGCGCCGCGCAAGTCATCGACCCTGCTACCCTGAACAAAGAAGGCCGAGTGGTGTTTGGTGTCACCGTTGTTATCGAAAACGTCGATACGGAAGAAGAAAAGCAGTATCAAATCGTCGGTGATGATGAAGCGGACTTTAAAGCGGGTAA
Organism: Psychrobacter sp. Ps3; assembly: GCF_022129275.1. Taxonomy (NCBI): domain Bacteria; kingdom Pseudomonadati; phylum Pseudomonadota; class Gammaproteobacteria; order Moraxellales; family Moraxellaceae; genus Psychrobacter; species Psychrobacter sp. Ps3. The sequence goes on along the minus strand of NZ_JADQAL010000016.1, from coordinate 27,858 downwards.
AATCTCCGTCAACTCGCCTATCGCGCGCGGCTTGATTGGTAAGTTTGAAGGCGATGAAGCCCGTATCGAGACGCCAAAAGGTATGGTTGAGTATGAGGTGATGAAGGTTATTTATAACTAATCAAGCTCAGCCCTAGCTTTCTATCAATACCTCAATGGATTAAGTTTCCTTAATCCATTGAGGTATTTTTATGCGTATTATTGCCTGCCTTAGCTCAGTAAATATTCATTGATGTACTTTTGGCAAATTACACAATGCTACTATTTAACTTCCTTATGTTTAGCAGATAATCAGTTAACTTTTGAGCCAATCACGGACTGTCTACTTTATTATAAGGAATTTATGATGACTACGAACACTATTACGAATAAAACGGTTTTTGCAGCTACAATGGTAATCCCCCCAATAAATAAGAACACTTACAAATAGAGATTAACTGCTAAAATACACCAGCAGGAGAATCCTATGAAAAAGACACGCTTTAGCGACAACCAAATCGTCAACATCCTAAAACAAGCCGAACAAGGCGTCCCTATTACCGAGCTCTGCCGTGAGCATAACATCAGCCAAAGCACCTTCTACAACTGGCGATCTAAATATGGTGGTATGGACGCCACACTTATCAGCCGTCTTAAAGAGCTTGAAGTTGAAAATGCCCGCTTAAAGAAGATGTACGCTGATGAATGTCTTAAATCCGACATCCTACAGGATGCCATGACAAAAAAGTGGTAGCGCCCCAAAGGCGCCGGCAGATGGCTTGTCACTATATTGAAGATCGTGGTATTAGCATACGCCGTGCTTGCCGTATCTTTAACATCAGCGTCACCTGTTATTATCACAAGTTGGTGGCAACAGATGAGAACCAGCAAATAGCAGACTTACTTATTAAACTGACCGATGAGAACAAGAACTGGGGCTTTGGCTTGTGCTTTTTAGCCTTGCGTAATGTGCTAGGACTGCCGTACAACCATAAGCGGGTATATCGCATCTACTGCGAGCTTGAACTCAACCTTAGAATCAAGCCTAAGCGTCGCATTAAACGTGCTAAACCAATACCATTAGCAGTACCTGATAGGATTAACCAAAGCTGGAGCATGGACTTTATGCACGACAGCTTAACTGATGGCCGCGGCTTTAGACTGTTCAATGTCATTGATGATTACAACCGTGAGGCACTCACCGTTGAAGTCGACTTCTCGCTACCGGTGCAAAGGGTCATACGCAGTCTTAATCAGCTTATTGAGTACCGAGGCAAACCTGTGCAGATAAGATGCGATAACGGCCCTGAATACATCAGCAATGCGCTCAAAGACTGGGCTGAACAGCAAGGTATCATCTTAAGCTATATTGAACCTGGCAATCCACAGCAAAATGCGTATGTAGAGCGCTTTAACAGAACCATGAGATATGATTGGTTAAATCAGGAGCTGTTTGATAATCTAGAGCAGGTACGCGCACAAGCAGAAAACTGGTTATACCATTATAATCATAAGCGCCCAAACATGGGCAATGGCGGTTTTACACCGATACAGAAACTCAATCAGGCAGCTTAATTCTATTTATTAGGTGTCTTAAGTTTGGGAGGGTTACCCAATGACCAGCTTCGTGCTGTTCTCTTTTAGCGCCAATGCCGCTTCTGAGATTATTATCAATCAACCTGCGACTGGCAGTACTACTGTCGTTGAGCAATATTCTGATGGCAATACGGCGACTATTACCGCCACCCCCAACGGCATCTCTATGCGAAATGGCATGCCCTACTCAGTGACGCAAGTGACTAATGTGCCGCGTTATACAGTTAGTCAAGGATCATCGACTGTCGTTGCTAGAGGTCCGATAACCAGTCAAGTCACTCAGCAAATCGGTAATACGCCAATGACGACAGTGACTACTCCCATCCATACTGCTGCCCAAGTGATGACGCCAGTGACAACAGCTGCTGTCGTTAATAATCAAATCGTGACAAACCCAGTCGTTACCAGTCAGACGGTGACCACTTTAGATACCCTACAACTGAACCCCACTTTTAGCACTCCTGGTGTCGTCAATGCTCATACTAAAGTGATGAAAATCCTAAAAGACAGTAGTGGCCGTGATGTCGCGGTCCCTGCTAATAGCATTAAGCCTGGTGATATCATCGAATATCAGACCACTTATGTGAATAATAGCAATCAGCCTATCAATGATGTGAATGCTATGGTTGCTTTGCCAAGTGGCGTAAGAGTGGTGTCGTTAAACAGTCCACTACCGACCTTAGCGACTACTGGCGGCGATAGCTATCAAACGATTCAACAAGTCGGTAATACTGTGACGGTGCAAGAGAATTATTCAGCTCTCAAGTGGAACTTGGCAAACCTGCCTGCTAATACGCCACAAACAGTCGTGATACGCGCTAAGGTGCAATAGTTTTATACTTAATCAATATTTAACCTCTTTATCTAAAGACGATAAGCCTTGATTCATTAAGGCTTATTCTATGTCATAGGCGACAACAGTTGTCGCATACTATTGATAATTTGCTATTAAATACAATGACTTAACGCCAAATTTGATAAAATAGCACTCTACTAATGAATGGGTACTATAACTTATGGCAACCATCAATTATGACAGGCTACAAGGAAAGCTCAATATCTTAGCGGATGCGGCTAAATATGATGTCTCTTGCTCCTCCTCCGCTGGCACCCGTAAAAACCAAGGCGGCGGCCTCGGTGATGCCTCAGCGACAGGTATTTGTCACAGCTACACAGAAGACGGCCGCTGCGTCAGCTTGCTCAAAATCCTACTGACCAACCACTGTATCTATGATTGCGCGTACTGCACCTCGCGTAAAAGCAATGACACGCCGCGCGCGGCATTTACGGTTGAAGAAGTGGTTGATTTGACCATGCAGTTTTATCGCCGCAACTATATCGAAGGGCTATTTCTAAGCTCAGGTATCTTTAAAAGTGGCGACTACACGATGGAGCGACTGGTGGAAGTGGCAAAGATACTGCGCACTCGCGAGCGTTTCAATGGTTATATTCATCTAAAAACTATTCCTGGCGCTTCAAAAGAGCTATTGTTAAAGGCAGGACTCTATGCAGACCGTCTGAGCGTCAACATCGAGATTCCGACTAAGTCAGGGCTCGCATTGCTTGCGCCTGAGAAGTCACATGATGAGCTAAAAGCGCCGATGGAAACGGTTAAAGAAGAGATTATCACTATCCGTGAGAGCCGTAAAACCCATAAAAAAGCGCCCAAGTTCACCCCAGCGGGCCAGACTAGTCAGATGATCGTCGGCGCTAGTAACGAGACCGATTTGCAAGTGATTCAGTTATCGAGCCACTTCTATAAACAGTATGACCTCAAGCGCGTCTACTACTCAGGTTATGTGCCGATGCTGTCTGATAATCGACTGCCTGCTATCGGTACGCCGGTACCTATGGTGCGTGAGAACCGCCTCTATCAAGCGGACTGGTTAATGCGTTTTTATGGTTTTGGCGCGCATGAGATCGTTGAGCCTGACTCGCCGTTTTTGGATTTGGACTGTGATCCAAAGCTCGCTTGGGCAATTCGTCATCGTGAGCATTTCCCCGTCAACATTCAGACAGCAAGCTATGAGATGATCGTGCGTATCCCCGGTATCGGCACTAGAACCGCACGAAAGATTATCAAAGCGCGCAAGTTCAATCAGCTGACTCTAGAGCATCTCAAAAAGATGGGCGCTGCGGTCAATCGCGCCAAGTACTTTATCGCGACCACAGGTAAGAATGAGCATCTCTCGCATTTGACTCGCAATAACTTTCGCCAATATGTGCTCGCGCAAACGCAAACTAAGTACAAAGATCAGCGCAGTGGTCAGATGGCGTTATTTTAAAAGGTTGGTTTAATTTAGTATGCGTAGGCTGTGGCTTTAGCCCAGCAAAAGTTATGTAGGATTATTATCGCAGATAATAAAAATAGTTTATGAAATAAGTAGTCAATTTTGTACTAGGTTTAAAAATCAAAAGCGCTGGGCTAAAGCGCCAGCCTACGGTAATAGCTAGCTACCTCAATCTAAATCACTGTGAGGGAATAATGTCAGTACTTAGTATCAATCAGACTTACTCTGTCGGTCATCTAACGCCGAATATCTTACTTTACGAGCCAAGCTTTGAGGGTTGGCTTAGCGCTGTCTATCAGGTGTATGAGCGTAAGCTGCAATATGATCAATCCTTGCAATTGATCGCTGAGGATCAGTATGTACCCTCACTAATAAGCAGTGCCGCTCACGTCACAACTGACGATGAGCAAGCTCAGCGCGTGCTTGTTAAGCTCAATAAACTGCTTGGGCGCTCAGGGATGCGCCAGATCCTTTGGGGGTTTTTATCAGAAAAGCATAACATCGGTACTACCCTATTTCATATCGTCAAATATGCTATTGATCATCCTAAACGCCAAGTGTTAGAGGATTTGGGACGTTTAGAGGTGTTGGAGCTTGCGCAAACGGTGAAGTCCGTACACCGAGAAAAGCACCGTATGGAGGCTTTTGTACGCTTTGAGCACACCACCGATGATATTTATTTTGCACGTGTTGAGCCTGATTTTAATGTATTGCCTATTATTGGCGAGCATTTTCGTCAGCGCTATCAAGATCAGCACTGGGCGATATACGACTTAGCGCGCGGTTATGGCATTTATTATGACAAAAGTCAGAGTACGCTCTCACATCCTGCTGAGCTACAAACCATCACTAATCTTGATGAGGCAGTGCTACGTAATCCTGCTAGCATCCATAGCGTGGATGAGCAGCGTTATCAGCGCTTTTGGCAAGGCTACTTTACCAACGTCAATATCAAAGAGCGTAAAAACACCCGTCTCCATAGACAGCACATGCCGCAGCGCTACTGGAAATATTTAAGCGAAAAACAAATACTGCCCAACGCTGATTACCTTGAGAAAAAAAGATAGCAAAAATCGTCAGACCACCTTTGCACCTACTTACAAACCTTAAGCGCTTTTATCATCCGTACTCTCGCTGTAAGGTTGAGTTTTACTCTTTTTTAACTGACAATAGCAGCTTACCTTTTTAATATTTTAAATCTTAACTTAAAGAGTGCTTGCCGCTATTATGATCGTTATGCGCTTACTATCTTCCTTAAAACACGATGAGTCCGAACGCGGAATCTTTCATCTTGGGCGCGCTTTGGTCAAAAACGGCCACACCTCTATTATCGTTTCTAGCGCGGATGAAGATAACGAACTGGTCAAGCGTCTAGAGCGTGATGGTAACTTATACCATCAGCTGCATATGAATAAAAAATCTTGGCGGTCTTTACTGCAAGTAGTACCGCTGCGTCATCTGATCGAAAAGTATAATCCAGATATCATTCATGTCCACTCTAGAACGCCGGCTTGGATACTACATTTGGCGCTTAAACGCGCCAAAGTGAAGCGCCGCCCGAAGCTTGTGTCTACTATGTATGGGTTTTATCCTATTAATAAGTACTCGCAGGCCTTGTTGGATGTGGATACTATCATCACCGTTTCTGACAGTGTCACTAACTATTTGATCAAAGGCATCCGCCGTGAGGAGCTTGGTCCTAGGCACATTAAGCGTATTTATCGCGGGGTCGATACGCGCCGTTATCCCTATCGGCACAACCCTTCTGTCTACTGGCTACGCCGTACCTTCGCTGAATACCCTGAGCTTGAGCACAAAAAATGGCTAGTGTTTCCGACGGTTATCGGTAACGAATATGGGCAAGAGTGGCTTATCGATATCTTAGGTAATCTACAAGAGCAATTTCCTAACATTCATGTCATCATCATGGACGAAGATTACCGTGAAGGCGATGTGGTGCATGAAGACTTTCGTCAGCGCAGTAACACGTTAGGCTTAAGCGAGCGTATTACTTATGTCGGCAGTAAGCGTAACGATATGCGTGAGTGGCTGTCAGCGGCGAATATCGTCATGGCGCTCGCCAATCAGCCCGAATCTATCGGTATCAATGCCCTACAAGCGATCCATTTAGGTACACCGGTCATCGGTTGGGATCAAGCTGCCTTTAGTGAAATTCTGCAGCCCCTCTATCCGCAAGGCCTCGTCAAAAAATATAATGCTAAAGCGCTTTGTAAAGTAGTCAGAAGTCAGCTTGAGAGTGTCACGCGCCCTGAGATGACCAATAAATTCACTATGCGCAAAATGATTACCGAGACTCTAGGTGTTTATCAGATGTTATATGAGGATGCATTGGCAGAAGAGCAGACAAAATTAAATAAGCAATCCGATAAAAAACTAACCAAAACGCTTAAATCTGCAGCGCAATCTTTGAACAAACCCTCTGATCATCTGACTGAACAGCAGCCAGTGAAAAAACGCTCTGCCAAAGATTCCATATCATTAACCAAGAAAAGCTGAGTCAAATCTAAAACATATCTAAAACATATCTAAGTTACCAGAGCTTTCATGTTTTATTATAAAAAGAGCCCAACCTTAAAAAGTTAAGCTCTTTTTTCCAACGTACTGGTATTTATACAGATACGCTCATCGTCTTATAAATACATAGCGACTCCCAAGCACTCTACGAGCTTGAGCAATGTTAGCTCACAGCGCTGCACCAGTATTTAATCGAGACATATTCTTCAATACCGTATTTTGAACCTTCTCGGCCAAAGCCAGATTGCTTGATACCGCCAAAAGGCGCTACTTCGGTTGAGATAAGGCCAGTATTATGACCGACGATGCCGTATTCTAATGCTTCGGTAACGCGCCATGAACGCGCATAGTCACGACTATAAAAGTAAGCCGCTAAACCAAAGATGGTATCATTGGCTTTTTGAATGGCTTCGGCTTCCTCTTCAAAAGTAAATATCGTGGCAATAGGTCCAAATATCTCTTCTTGAGCAATATCCATCTCGGAGGTGATATTCGTCACTACCGTTGGGTTAAAGCTTAATCTCGAAGCATCGTTTTTATCGCCGCCCGTCACCACTTTAGCGCCTTTATCGAGCGCATCTTGCAGCAGGGTTTGTACTTTTTCTAAGCCGTCCTCATTAATAAGCGGACCAATATCAACGTCTTCATCCATGCCATTACCGACTTTGAGCGCGGCGACTTTTTTGGTAAAGATATCTAAAAACTTATCTCTTACGCTCGCCTGTACATAGATTCGGTTGGCACAGACACAAGTTTGACCGGCGTTACGGAATTTTGAGGCGATTAGGCCATCAGCAGCGGCTTCTAAGTCGGCATCATCAAAGACAATAAATGGTGCGTTACCGCCAAGCTCTAAAGAGAGTTTTTTGATCGTCGGCGCGCACTGTGCCATAAGCGTACGCCCAACTTCAGTAGAACCTGTAAATGAGAGCTTTTTCACACGATTGTCGCTGGTCAAAACCTCGCCTATCATTGAGGATTTACCCGTGACTATCTGAATCACACCAGCTGGAATACCGGCCTGCTCAGCTAATACCCCAAGCGCTAATGCGGAAAAAGGAGTTTGCGTAGCGGGCTTGATAACCACTATACAGCCTGCCGCGAGAGCCGGTCCAACTTTGCGCGTGATCATCGCCGCCGGAAAGTTCCAAGGAGTAATAATGGCGCATACGCCTACCGGCTGCTTGATAATCACATGACGCAATGAGGTTTTGGTCGCCGGTATAACGTCACCATACACGCGCTTGCCTTCCTCAGCAAACCAGCGGATAAAGCTATTGGCATAAGCCATCTCGCCGCGCGACTCTGTCAAAGGTTTACCTTGTTCAGCAGTCATAAGCACAGCGAGATCTTCTTGGTTGTCATCAATCAGATCCGCCCACTTCTGTAGCAGCTCACCGCGCTCTTGGGCTGTTTTGGCGGCCCACGACGCTTGTACCTTGTCAGCATAAGCTACGGTGTCGATGACGTCTTGCTCTGTGAGACTAGGGATAGTGCCTATGGTTTGCCCATTAAAAGGGTTAGTGACCTCGATGGTCGCACCATCACTTGAGTCTTGCCAGCTATCTTTGATTAAGCATTGTTGTTTGAGCAGCTTTGGATTAGAAAGGGTTAAAGTATCAGACATTATTATTTTCCTTATTCTTAATTATATAGGATGTATCGATAGCCGTACGCCGATGTGTTTTTATTTATAGAAGCACATTTTATATACTGCTTTGATATGTCGGTGTAGTCGCTTGTATTTGCATCACTGTGATAGCGTATACCTTTGCAGTTGTAAACGGACTCCCTCATTATAAGAAGATGAGGAGAATATTTACAACGGCCACTAACACTTCTATTACTAATACTAGTATCAGCTATAAAACTCATACTAGGCTACCCTTTATGACCTCCCTATTTCTCATAGCATTCTCATAACCTTCTTAATATTCATTGTTACTTCTTGTTGTACTTTTAAATTCAAAATAAAAACGCACGCTAGAGTTAAGCGTTTAATAGCCAACCCCTAGCGTGCGTTAGTGTAAATCGATTAAGATAATTTAAAAGAAAGCCTGAATACCCGTTTGCGCGCGGCCTAAAATTAGCGCATGTATATCGTGGGTACCTTCATAAGTATTGACTGCTTCTAGGTTCATGACATGACGAATAATATGGTACTCGTCCGAGATACCATTACCGCCGTGCATATCACGGGCGCTGCGAGCGATATCGAGCGCTTTGCCGCAGTTGTTACGCTTAATGAGCGATATCATCTCAGGCGCTGCATTGTGTTCATCTAATAAGCGACCAACGCGAAGAGCGGCTTGCAGCCCAAGAGTAATCTCGGTCTGCATATTCGCTAGCTTGAGCTGAACCAGCTGCGTGGCGGCTAGCGGACGACCAAACTGTTTACGATCTAGAGTGTATTGACGGGCCGCTTTCCAGCAAAATTCTGCCGCGCCCATAGAACCCCAAGCGATACCATAACGCGCTTTATTTAAGCAACCAAAAGGGCCTTTTAAACCGCGAATATCAGGAAAAGCATTCGCTTCGGGTACGAATACCTTATCCATGACAATCTCACCGGTGATAGAAGCGCGTAGTGAAAACTTGCCTTCAATCTTCGGCGCGGATAGACCTTTCATGCCTTTGTCTAGGATGAATCCGCGAATTTCATCTTCATCATTTTTGGCCCAAACGACAAATACATCAGCGATCGGGCTATTGGTTATCCACATTTTATTGCCCGTCAGCTCATAACCGCCATCGACACTGCGCGCACGTGTGGCCATCGAAGCAGGGTCAGATCCAGAATCTGGCTCGGTCAAACCAAAACAGCCTACATATTCGCCTGAGGCCAGTTTTGGTAGATACCTCTCTCGCTGCTCTTCAGTACCGTACTCATAGATAGGATGCATCACGAGGCTCGACTGTACGCTCATCGCCGAGCGATAACCTGAGTCCACCGCTTCGACCTCACGCGCTAGTAGACCATAAGCGACATGCGACAAGCCGGCACAGCCGTAGCCTTCGATAGTCACGCCAAGCAAGCCCATCTCCCCCATTTGCCGCATGATATTGCGATCAAAGCTCTCGTTACGATTGGCAGCAACGATACCAGGCATCAGCTCTTTTTGAAAAAACTGCCGCGCGCTATCACTGACCATGCGCTCTTCATCGGTCAGCTGGTCGCGCAATAAAAAAGGATCTTCCCAATCAAAGCTTGGGCTGGACTGCTTAACATTGTGCGTAGTACTGTGCGTAACATTGGTAGGTGCTTGCATATTGCTTTCCTTGGCTTTATAGCATAATTTGTGACGGGTTAGCTTATGATATATGGAATAAACAGTAAATCATAACGGTTCGTTTCATTTTAGTAGATAACAGCCGCTAGTCAAAAGCTGTGTTTAAAAGATGATAAAATCTTAATCACCAAAATGTTTGATGATGTCTGGTCTTTGAAATAGCACACCGTTACGCAACTCTCATTTAGCCGTGATATTATAGACGTATAATATTTCTACACCTGCCTTTGAGCGGTTATTCATTGTCATACTGCTGAGTCGTCCCATGCCCCAATCTCGTACCAACCTAAACGCTGAACCCAAAGGAAGCCTTCCCTACCTTATCGGCGTATTGTTACGCTATAGTACCTTTGCCGCTGCTGCCTTTTTGTTTTTGGCAGGACTACTGCTGACCAATTGGTGGCTGATTATCATCGGCGGCCTGCTAGTGGCTTTAGGTATCTATGATATTATGCAATCCAAGCACGCCATCTTAACCAACTACCCAGTTGCCGGTCACGTCCGCTACGTCTTAGAGGATTTTCGGCCTGAGATTCGCCAATATCTATTAGAGAACGATAAGGAACAAGTGCCTTTTTCGCGCCAGCAGCGAGCGCTCGTGTATCAGCGCGCTAAAAACGTTAGCGACACCAATGCCTTTGGTACTTTAGATAATTTATATGCCCAAGGCAAAGAGTGGTTCTTACAATCTGCCCTCAGTCATCCGCTAGAAAAACAAGACTTTCGCATTACGGTTGGCGGCGAGCGCTGCATACAGCCTCATGATATGTCAGTATTTAATATCTCAGCGATGAGCTTTGGTAGTCTCTCTGCCAACGCCATTATGGCGCTTAATCAAGGCGCTAAGATTGGCGGCTTCACGCACGATACCGGTGAGGGTGCTATCAGCCCTTATCATCGCAAGTTTGGTGGTGACTTGATTTGGGAGCTTGGCACTGGCTACTTTGGTTGCCGTACTGCCGAAGGCAATTTTGATGCGCAGTCTTTTGCCGAAAAGGCAGTCGACAGCCAAGTGAAGATGATTGAGATTAAGCTATCGCAGGGCGCGAAACCTGGCAAAGGCGGCGTACTGCCAGCCGAAAAAATCACCCAAGAGATTGCCGATACCCGGCAAGTACTTACAGGGCAAGATTGTGTTTCGCCCTCTTCGCATAGCGCTTTTAGTACGCCGCGAGAGCTAGTCGCGTTTTGGCAACAACTGCGCGACTTATCAGGCGGTAAGCCTGTTGGGTTTAAGCTGTGCATCGGTCAGCCATGGCAGTTTATGGCGATTGTCAAAGCCATGATGGAAACCGACAACTATCCTGATTTCATTGTCATCGATGGCGCTGAAGGCGGCACGGGAGCGGCGCCTGTTGAGTTTATGGACAGTGTCGGCATGCCGCTTATTGATGGCTTCTTATTCGTGCATAACACCTTAGTTGGTGCCGGTATCCGTGAGAAAATCAAGCTTGGCGTCAGTGGTAAGATTGTCTCAGGCTTTGATATTGCGCGTATGCTAGCGCTAGGTGCAGATTGGTGTAACTCCGCGCGCGGCTTTATGTTTGCTGTGGGCTGTATCCAGTCGCGCTCATGTCATACCAACACTTGCCCTGTCGGCGTGGCTACCCAAGACCCGTATCGTCAAAAAGCACTAGATGTCCCTAGCAAAGCAGAGCGCGTTGCCAGCTTCCACAAAAACACGCTGAAGTCCTTATCGAGTATCGTTGGCGCGGTAGGGCTTGAGCATCCAAGCCAGTTGCAGCCTTATCATATCGCTCGCCGCCTTGATGATGGGCAAATCAAGCTCTTATCGAAGTTCTTTTACTTTGCTGATGAAGGTGCGCTACTCGATCATAGCGCCCGCGCTGATGTCTTCAATCAGATGTGGGTGATGGCTGATGCTGATACTTTCTTACCAGATAATGATGCGCTCATCGCTTACAATAAAGACTCGCGTGATAAGGGTAAAAACACAAAGCTCAAGCACGAAAAAACGCTCGAAGATGTGACTGAAAACATGAATACCAATCTAAAAGAACAGTAATGTCTCTTAGCCTATCGACTACTCTGAATCGCCAGATACTGCAGCTTAGCGCAGCTTTCTTTTCAGCGGCAGCTTTGAGTGCTTGTCAGCCTTCTAGTACAGATAAGCCTGATAAAACAGCGCAGGTTTGGTCCTGTACAACTGAGCAAACTCCTTTTAGTTATAGTGCTTGTCGCATCGACAGCCAAGCACTAACCGGAGATCGTTATCAGCTAAAGCTGTTTTGGCAAGATGCTAATAAACAGACGCTACTGACTTTTGACAAACTTATTGACAGCCTACCGAGTACCCAGTCACTAAGCCTTGCGGTGAATGCAGGCATGTATAACGACAGCTACGCGCCCATTGGCTATACGGTCATCGAGGGCGAAGAAAAACGGGCGCTAAACCTAAAAAAAGGCGGCGGTAATTTTCATCTGCTTCCTAATGGCGTGCTATGGTGGGATAAATCAGGCAAAATACAAATTACTGAGAGTCAGGCTTTAGATGACTTAATCAAAGACGATAGAGCCCAGCCTTGGTATGCCACGCAGTCAGGCCCGATGCTGGTAATCGATAATGAAATCCATCCTAAATTCAACCCTGACAGCCAGTCTTTAAAGTTTCGTAATGGCGTAGGCGTCTGTAGCGATGGCAGTATGCAGCTGGTCAATAGCGAGAAGCCCGTGAGCTTTTATCAGTTTGCTGAGCTATTCAAAGAGGATCTGCACTGCCCTAATGCGCTATTCTTGGATGGTGGTATTGCCTCAGCGCTTTACGCGCCTAGCATCGACAAGCATGATAAAAAACAGATGGGCGTGATGATTGGCTTGGTTGATACTCAGTAAATACGTCAAATCTGAGTTATGAGCTAGATATAAAGCCTTACCTATTTGCTTAGCCATTAGTTTTTTGTACTTGGCATATCTCAGATATCAGCTTATGCCAGTCTTGCTTTAAGCAAAACTTATAAAATCTGATTTTTAGCGCGGTTTTTTTGCGGTATAAGCGGCTGGTTTGCCATTTAAGCAGATGCTGCTCTATACTGGAGACGATATACGCTTCGCTAAAGCCTTTGTGATTACTTGGACTCAATACCAATAAGTTGCTCATACATACAGGCGCAACTTCATAAAACAAAATGCGCTCCACCTCACTAATAGGCAGATGGGCTACTCGTTTGGCGATATACTCATAGCTTATCTCGTTATCGACAAACAAATCGGATAACGTCATCCACGCCACTTTTTTACCGCTAACCTTACTCATAGAACTTCTTTACGATCGCATGACATACCATGCCTTAGCTTAAAATTAGCACATCTGTCTGCCCCTTAGTAGCTAATAGTGGCTAATTTTTGCTACAATAGCGCCAATTTTTATGCTAAACAGCAGCACCTTACAAATTACTGATTTTATTAACGTATTGAGAGACCATTATGGGTTTTAACTGCGGTATTGTCGGCCTACCCAATGTAGGCAAATCCACTTTATTTAATGCTTTGACCAAAGCGGGAATCGCCGCTGAGAACTTTCCCTTTTGTACCAAAGATCCCAACACAGGTATCGTGCCGGTACCCGACCCACGTCTCAAAAAGCTTGCCGATATCGTCAATCCTGAGCGCGTATTGCCAACGACGATGGAGTTTGTCGATATTGCCGGACTCGTCGCGGGCGCGTCAAAAGGCGAAGGCATGGGTAATCAGTTCTTAGCCAACATTCGTGAGACTGACGCTATCGCCCACGTGGTACGCTGCTTCGATGATGATAACGTGGTGCATGTCGACGGCCGCGTCAGCCCAATCGACGATATCGAAACCATCAATACCGAGCTGGCTTTAGCTGACCTCGAAGCCGTTGAGCGCGCTATATTGAACCTTTCCAAAAAAGCCAAAGGCGGCGATAAAGATGCCACTGCAATGCTTGAGGTATTCAAAAAGATTGAGCCCCTACTTGCAGAAGGCCGAGCGGCGCGCGCAGCCAACTTAGATGATGATGAGAAAAAACTGATTAGAAGCTATGGTCTTATTACCCTTAAGCCTACTATGTATATCGCTAACGTCAGTGAAGATGGCTTTGAGAATAACCCTTACTTGGACGCGGTGCGTGACTACGCTACGGGTGAAGACTCTATCGTCATCGCGCTTTGTAACCAAATCGAAGCGGAGATTGCCCAATTAGATGAAGAAGATAAAAAAGACTTCCTAGCTGAGATGGATATGGAAGAGGCAGGTCTTGATCAAGTGATTCGCGGCGGTTATGATCTGCTTGATATGCAGACTTACTTTACCGCTGGGGTCAAAGAAGTTCGTGCGTGGACGGTCGCTATTGGCGCGACAGCACCGCAAGCGGCTGGCGTGATCCATACGGACTTTGAGCGCGGCTTTATCCGTGCTGAAGTTATCGCTTATGACGACTTTATCGAGTATAACGGTGAAAAAGGCGCAGCTGCAGCCGGTAAGTCGCGCCTAGAAGGCAAAACATACATCGTGCAAGATGGCGATGTCATGCATTTTAGATTTAACGTTTAATCTCATACGGTAATCACTGTTTATTGAGCATTACACACTACTCATTCAGCCGGTGTTGGTACTTTATCAGCATCGGCTTTCTTTTATTTATTTTTTGTTATATTATAACATATCTTATTTCTGATATATTTTGAAATTTCTATATAAATAAGGATTTTATGGTTACTAAATTTGCGGGTTTTGTACTTGTAGGAAGTGTCGCAATGGGGTCGTTACTGGGTTGTCAACCTAATACAGATACAGTCGATTCTGAAGCAGTCACCGAAGAGCATGCTGAGCCTAGTCAAGAAGAACACGATCATGACGATCATAACGGACACGATCATGATGATCACGAAGGACATGATCACGCCAGTGCAGGCACACCGTTTGTTTGTGAGCCTACCACTACTATTAGAGTTTCTTATAATAATGATAGTACACCACAAACGGCCAGCCTACTCATTGATGGTCTCGAATACGATTTAAATGCTAGAGAAAGCACTGACAAAACAGTCTATATGAGCGATATAGGCCTAGATGATACTCATGGCATTATATGGCAAGTAGATGGAGATAAGGCAACTTTGCGCAATAAGACACTAGATGGCAATGTGGCGATAGAAAAAGAAGATGTGATCTTTAATTGCCAAAAATCTTAGTTGCTGGCTGTACCGAGGGTACTATTTTGTTATGCTAAAGGCTCCCTTGGTTCGGATATGTCACTATGCTAGGTACGCCAACTTCTTTATCGTCTCCTACCGCACAATGGTCTCACCTTCTCAACTCTCAACGTCTTGGTTCTACAAAAAAATTCGTTACTCATGGAGTTACCCGTTCCCAGTTCCATAAAGATTACGACAGATTGGTGTTTTCACACTCGTTTCGGCAGCTTAATCAAAAAACGCAGGTGCATCCTTTAACCAATCAGCTTGGCATCCACACGCGCTTGACCCATTCGCTAGAGGTGTCCTGTATCGGGCGCTCTCTTGGGATGATGTCTGCCGAAAAGCTCCATGAAAAGCTCGCTGGCGGCCTGCCTATTGGAGTGTCGTCGGCTGATGTTGGGGTGATAGTGCAAGCCGCTTGTCTGGCTCATGATATTGGCAATCCGCCTTTTGGTCATGCTGGCGAGTACGCCATACGTGATTGGTTTATTCATGCTGAGCGCCGCTCGGTACTAGAGCATTTAAGCGCCGAAGAGCGGTTAGATCTATTAGCTTATGAAGGTAACGCACAAGGCTTTCGGCTACTGGTGCGTAATGAGCATCATCCTGATAAAGGCGGTATGCGCTTAACTTGCGCCACGCTCGGCGCTTTTATGAAGTACCCTTGGCAAGCCAGCCATAGCAATATCATAGATTGTGATAATAGCTACCCCGTAGATAAAGTACAGAAATTTGGCAGTTTTGTCAGTGAAGCGCACCAGTTAGAGGAGCTCGCAACTTGCTTGCAGCTGCCACGCTCACAACTGCACGATGGCTTTGCGCGTCATCCGCTCGCTTATTTGTTAGAGGCCGCTGACGATATCTGCTACGCCTTGATAGACTTAGAGGATGGCATCCAGCTTAATATGCTAAATTTCAATGAAGTTGCAGAAATATTTTATCAGCTCATTGGTGAGCGCCCTGCTGCTATCACTTTACCAGCAAAGCTATCGGTCAGCCAGCAGTTGGCCTCTTTGCGAGCGCGCGCTATGATGCGGCTCGTCAATACAGTGACGGATACCTTTGTAGATAATAGCGAGGCGATGCTAGCTGGCGAGCTGACTGGTAGTCTATTCGCCCACTGTGATGCAGAAGTGCAAAGCGGTATTACTCAGGCTAAGCTATTGGCTCGCGAGCGCATTTTTAATCATCCAAGTAAGGTGCGGATGGAGCTGATGGCCAATCAATGCTTACAGCGATTGCTCGACGCTTTTATGCCGCTTGCTTGGACTGTATCGAATCATGCATCAATGCCCTTTGAGCAGCAGCGCCTGCTTAGCCTACTACAGCCGCATCTGAGCGAGCAACAGCGCCAGTTGTCTGACAATATTTATCACAACATACTGATTATTTTGGACTTTATTACCGGCATGAATGATCATGAAGCTTATCGGTTAGCGCAAGAGTTACAAGGTCACTGGGGCACGATGGTATAAGGTGTTTTTAGGCTATAATAAAAACCTAGTACAAGTGTTCTGATTTTATTCGTATTTTCATCTTTAAATCGGTATGATAAACAACAACTCAGCCACAATAGATATCTTATGAGCAGCCGCGAACAAAAAAAACTTCAAACCAGACGGGCTTTTTTTAATGCCGTTTTAGATCTGTGCATGACTGGGCAATCTTTTAGCTCGATTAGTCTGCGCCAAATCACTCGTGAAGTGGGCGTAGTGCCCACCGCATTCTATCGGCATTTCGATGATATGGAATCGCTCGGTCAAGCTTTGGTGATTGAGGAGCTTGGCGGTACGATGGCTACTTTAAGTGAAGGCTTGCATATCGGCAAGACTCGCAGCTTTGAGCGCCAGATCGCCAAGAGTATTCAGCTGTTCTTACAGATGGTCAGCGAGCAGCCCTACTATTGGCAGTTTTTAGTCAGTGAACGCTTTGGCGGCTCGGAGGCGGTGCGCAACACCATCGATAAACTATTAAAGCTGCATATACAGAGCTTATCAGAAGATTTAGCACTACAGCCGGCTTTTAGTCATATCAACGACTATGACCGTCTTCTGCTGGCTGATGCTGGTATCAACATGTTCTTTTCTTGGATTATTGATTGGTTAGAGCTGACTTATTCTGAGGATCATGACGATGAAGCCGATTTGGATGAGATTGAGCGCAAAAAGCAACAGATGCAGCACAACTGTACTCGTCAAGCCCAGATGCTCTTTTATGGCGCTTATAATTGGAAATCTACCGAAGAGACTTTGCTTGATGAATAACGTCTACAATTCTTCAAGGATAAAACTAGCTTATTAAAAGTTAGGCGCAAAGGCCCAAAGCCGCTGCGACACTACTCTAACGGTCTTTGCGGATGTCTTATTAGAGCCGTCATTGTTGTTATTAGCAGCAACATTGTCAGTATTATTACCCTCAGAAGTATCGATTTTACTAACTAGCACTGTGGCAAATCTTTGTCGCGCTGCGCCTAAGTTAGCGCTATCGGTGGCAGTAATCAGCGCCGTAAAAGCTTGGCTATCGACAGCCAATAATGGCGTCAAAAGCTGACGCTGCTCAGTGCTGACCGCATTTAAAGGCGGCTGTTGCCAGATATTATCGAATGACTCGATTACTTGTTGCTTTTGCAAACGCTCTAACCCTTGCATCTGCTGCGCGCTGACATCCTCGACCAAAGCAGCCAGCACCTCAGGGTGAGCGGTATTGATATTGATCGGTAGATAATAAGGCACCGCAGTCAGATAAGGGCGCAAAGTCGCTAAATCCTCCGCGCTCATATTAGGCAGATCTTGCAGCTGATCAACACTGACGAACGGCTGATTGGGTAAAGCGGCGCTTAAGCCAGCGCCTTGTTGAGCATAAACTACGCCCTCCTCTCCGCCATCCTTATAGACTTCCCTATCCCCATCTTGCCAATCTAGAGCGGTGATAGCGATTTGTGTATCTAGATTGAGCTGAGTCAATAGCCGCTGAAAAACACCCAACGCGGCAACGTCTACTGTTCCGTCGTGATAAAGATTATTGATATTAAAGCGGGCGGCCTCATCGCGCAGCTCCATAGTCACGGTGTGCGACCCTAAAGGATAAGGTGGCAGCGGCTGCGCCCAAATATCTTGCAAACTATCGGTGTCATTGAGCATACTATCTGCTCGAATCAAAGTGACTGCCAGTTGCTGCGCGGCATCAATATCTTGTAGTAGTTGATTCTGATTGAATAATAAGCCGCTGCGACGAATGACAATCTTTTGACTAGCGAGCATAGCTCCTGCCACCACAGTGATACTGACCACCAATAACAGGATAGTCAATAAAGCCACGCCGCGTTGAGATCTGATTGCTATCGTCATAAGTCAGTTATTATTGCCAGTGTTGTTATTATCATTATTGCTATTACTACTGCTCAGCGCATTATCAGTCACAGGTAGAGGCTGCGGCGCTAACGCCCATTGCCAAGTAATCGGCATGTCCTGATAGGTAAAGCTAACAGCGATACCTTGCGGCAATAACTGAACGGTGTTTGCTGAGCTTGACTGCGTTACACCGTTGACTCTGTTATTAAGACTACTGCTATTCGCACTATTTTTATTGTTATTGGGAAAGGTATTAGCAGGCTCAGGCAGTAATGCTTGCCAGTTGGCAGCGGTTACGCCTTCGAGTAATACGCTATCTAAGCTCACATTTTGGCTCGTATTATCTCTGCCGCTTTGAATACGAGTATACTGACGGCGAATCAAACGCTCGTCAGCAAAAATATAATCGACATGCTGCAAACTTGGGCTAGTTTGATAACGGGGGTCTGGATCAGCGAAACGCACAAAGCTTATCTGCTCGCTATCTAGACGCATAAACGGCTCAGGCATCTGTACTGACGCAGTATCGTCAGTATTATTGCTCTGATTGTTATTATCGTTGTTGTTGCCATTAGAGTCGTTAAGCTCACCTGCAGTTTGAGCATTAGGTGCTTGATAAGCAATAATCTGTCCCATATCCTGCTGCAGCTGCAAATAGGCGTACTGCAACGCTGCCAAATTATCCGCCTGCAATTGCGCCCTATCGCGCGCACGATTGACGCTATCGAATACTTGCCAGCCTGCCACCGCAAGCATCGCAAATATCGCCATAGCGACCATCAGCTCCAGCAAAGTAAAGCCGCGCTGCGCACTCATGACGAGCCACCATCATCGCTGCTATCCAAACCAAAGAAGGCAGCACCACTACTTGCTGTCTCAGGGTTACTGACTATCACTGTGATGTCCGTGACGACCGAACGCGGCTCGCCATTGAGTATTGGCGCCACCTCAATAGTTACCTCTTTTAAAGCTGGGCTCAAAGTGTCGGCCACGCTCATCTGTACTTGCCAATCCCGTCCTTGCTCATTGACCCTTTGGCTGCGATTGGCAGTCAGCCAAGTCTGCTGAATACGTAAGTCAGCCGCAGCGTTTTGAGCAACGAAATGCGCTAAGGTTCGCGTTTTTAGGATATCGACTGAAGACAGATAAGCGCTACTAGCACGGCTAGCCGCGACGGCGACGACGGCTAAGATAGCGAGCGCTACCATCACCTCAATCAAGGTAAAACCGCGTTCTGATCGGCGCACGTTTATCACTGAAGGGCTGTTAAAGGAGTAGCAAGGCTTATATGACGTATCAGGCACTTTTACAGAAGGCGGTTTATCTGTTTTTAGACTTAAGCGCGTAAATCTTTTGGTGAAGTTCATACGCTATAACCCTTGCCCTATCATTATACTGCCATCCGGCATGATGGTAATCACCTCACCCACTAGCCGCGACTGATAACGCACTTCTATAGTGACAGGACTGGCTTGACCGGTCCCAAACCAGAGGGCTTGCGGCACCGCTTGTCCAGTAAACCACGGCTGTAGCGCCTGCGCTTTGGTGCCGCCATTGCTCGCGCTCGTATTACTAGCCTCTAAGCTTTGAATCACTAAACTGACGCCTGCAGGCATCTGCGGCAAAACAATCTCTGGCTCTAGCTCCCAGCTTGGGGTCGCTACGGCCTCTTTTGGATCCGCAGACATGGCTGAGAGCTCCATAGCGTTTTTGGGGGTAGTATCGATAGCACCACTAGCGCCAAGGTTGCCAGTAGCTTGATAGGCTATATAGGGATTGGAGAGACTGACGATCGCAGGGCTGATCTGTCCTTGTTTATCCGCTTGCAAGCTAAGCCCCATCGGCTGCATACGCTCAGCGGATAATAAGCGAACGTAGCTGAGTGAATCGGTTAAATGCTCATAAAAAGCTAAGTGTTTACGCGATTCACTGCTGCCAACAGACAAGCTAATCATACCGGCAAAGATGGATAAAATGACCACCACCACTATAATTTCTACCAAAGTAAAGCCAGTCTGCGCGTGTTTCATGATAGAAGGCAAACCTTAATCATTGATCATTAGCAATCAACAGCATTGCTCGCTGATGATTAGCTATTAATACTGAGTATTGCGGTGCTCTGCTGATTCTGTTTCGATTTGCTCGACGAGATCCTGCATGTCTTCATCATTGAGACTCTCATCAGCAGTATGCGCCGGATAGTGTCCAGGAAGATCTAGCATCTGCTGAACGAGCGCGTAGCGTAGCGTATCACGGCGACCCAGATAGCGCTGATAAAAGCTAGAATTCAGCAGTCCTGCCCCGCCTTGCCCCATCGCCCAAATCGTACACAGATAGTCGCGTGTGGTCATGCTGCTGTGCTGCTCTTTGAGATATGCACTGACGATATCGATCAGACGCTTCATACGCTGACGACGGATATCATAAAGCTCGGCAAATAAACGATTAAGCCCAGTCACTGAAGCGGCTAGACGCTCTTCAATCTGGTTGAGTAGCATCGCTTTTTGCGGGTTAAGTAGCTGCTGAAAAATCATCCGCGCTACTCCTGCTGAGGCGCAATCATCGACGCGGTTGATCTCAAATAGCTGCTCTTCGTAGCGAATAATAATGCGCAGATATAGCTCATCTTTACTAGAAAAATGCTTGTATAGGGTACCTTTGGCTAAATCAAGCTGATCGGCTAGGCTGTCTAAAGTAATATCACCATCGCCTGACTCAAGTAGCAACTGCTCAGCCATCGCTAAGATATTCTCTTCTCTTACTTTGAACTGGTGCTGACGACTCATAACTTCTCCTAAACTTGGTGAAATTAAGCATACAGTTATAGTTCAGCGCATCGTACGATTAACAACTCAGCTCTAAAGAGTCGCTAGTGAGGGGCAACTATAACAAGTAGCTATGCTTAGTAGTCAGTCATCGATTATCTTTGTCTCATAACAGCGGCTGGGCAAGGATACTCATTACCCAGCACTACTGGCAAATGCTTTTATTAAAAGAGATAAGAGAACGCTCAATGCTATAACAAACAAGATTTGAGTGCTCAAAGTTGAGCCATACGCCTTATTTATAAATGACTGACTGGTCATAGCATAACGACTTTAATGATATTGTTCTAGTAAATTTTCAAAGTTTTTTGCAGTTAATTGGCCGACCTCTTCGCTACTGCAGCCATACATATCAGCGATAAAGCTGGCGACATAGGGCACATAGGCCGGCTCATTGGGGCGTCCGCGTTTGGGTACCGGTGCTAAATAAGGGCTATCGGTTTCGATGAGTATCCGATCTTTGGGCATATTTTTTGCAGCTTCTTGAATCGTTTGGGCACTCTTAAAGCTGACAATACCCGAAAACGAGATGTAAAACCCTAGATCTAGCGCGCGCTTGGCAGTATTCCAATCTTCAGTGAAGCAGTGAATAATACCGTGCTCTGCGCCTTCAGACTTCAATATATCGATAGTGTCTTCTTTTGCATCACGCATGTGCACCACTAGCGGTTTTTTGAGCTGTTGACTGGCATGGATATGACGCGCCAAACTGTCCTGCTGCGCAAGCTTATTTTCGGTGGACCAATAGTAGTCCAGTCCTGTCTCGCCGATGGCCCAAACTTGCTCTTCTTTAGCCGTTTCCATCAGCCGCTCTACGCTCGCCGATTGCAAGACACCGATGTCTTCGCAAGGATGGATACCCACGCTCATACCTAGACGCAGCTCATCGTCGCTGTAGCGGCTGACGATATCAGCGATCTCATCATATTCGGCAAAATCGCACATAATCGCCATCGCTCGAGTGACATTAGCTTCTTTCATAGCGGCAATGGCACCCGAAAGCTGACCGTCATATTTAGTCAAATCGAGACGGTTGAGATGGCAATGAGTGTCAGTAAACATAAATACTCTCTTTATAATCATTCAGCGAATAGTTTACTATTCATTGCTGTTAAGACAGCGTTTTTCAAGGTTTCGTTTATGAGCTACCAAGTCTATTTTTTTCTAAATACACTATAACGGCACCACTCGCATCACCTCTTCTATTGTGGTCAGGCCTTCAGAGATACGCTTAGCACCAGACAGTCTTAGCGGCTGCACGCCTTCGCGGTACGCTTGCTGCTTAAGACTGTCTAGATTGACATCCGCCGCAACTAGCTTTTTGAGCTCGTTCGATAGCGGCATAATCTCATACAGGCCGATACGTCCTTGATAGCCAGTATGGCGGCAGTGCTCACAGCCTTTTGCCATATAGATCTGCGGCGGTAGTGTAGCGCGCCACGGCTGTACTAGCTCCTGCCACTGCAGCGCCATCTCACTATCGTCACTAAGTGCTTGTGCCTGTTTGCAATGCGGACACAGCGTTCTGATGAGTCGCTGCGCCATCACTCCTAGTATGGTGGCTGAGGTCAAAAATGGCTGCACGCCTAAATCATGCAAGCGCGGCAATGAGCTGGGTGCATCGTTCGTGTGCAAAGTTGAAAGCACTAAATGCCCAGTAAGCGAGGCTTGCACCGCCATGTTCGCGGTTTCAGAATCACGTATTTCTCCAACCATAACGATATCAGGGTCTTGACGCATGAGCGAGCGAATCCCATCGGCAAAATGCAAATCTATCGCGGGGTTCACCTGCATCTGATTGAAATCAGGCTCAATCATCTCAATAGGATCTTCGATGGTGCAAACATTGACCTCATCAGTGGCGAGCTGTTTGAGCGTACTATATAAAGTAGTCGTCTTACCAGAGCCGGTCGGCCCAGTGACCAAGATAATACCGTTTGGATGGCTAGTTAATTCGTGCCACATCTCGAGCTGCTTACCGGAGAGGCCCAACTGTGCAAACGAGCGCACAAGCACTTCTGGATCAAAAACACGCATGACTAGCTTTTCGCCAAAAGCCGTCGGCAAAGTCGATAAACGCAGCTCTGTCTCTAGGCCTTTATGAGTACGCGTCTTTAGCCGGCCATCTTGCGGTTTACGCTTTTCGGCGACGTTAAGCCGCCCTAAGATTTTAATCCGCGCGATCACTGCCATCAAAATCGCAATGGGCATCTCATACACAGTATGCAGCACGCCATCGATACGAAAGCGCACTTTACCCGTCTCGCGGCGCGGCTCTAAATGGATATCACTAGCACGCTGCTCAAAGGCATATAGCAGTAGCCAATCAACGACTTTGACGATATGTTGATCATTAGCATCGGGATTGGCATTATCGCCTAACTGTAGCAAGGCCTCAACGTTAGTGACGTCGGCGGCGGCGCGTTTATGGACGCTATTAGCGCCTGCGATCGCTTGGGTGACTTGATAAAACTCTTGGCGATAGCGGTTGATCTGATCTGGGCTGATATAGACGCTGCGATAGCTTTTATTACCAATTATTTTTTCGATATTGCTATGCCAGTCGCTATAAAAAGGCTGATCAGTGCCGATGACGATCTCATCAGCCGCCACCTCAATAGGCAAAATGTGCTGCGAGCGTGCATACTCAAACGACATCAGCTGTGTCACTGCTGGCACGTCCGTCTTTAAGGGGTCGATACGCACTAAAGACATATGAGCTTTAGCAGCCAGCCACTGATTGAGCCAAGCCAGTGTCAGCTTAGTATCGCCCTCTTTATCGTGCCCGTTAACTAACCCAAACTCGCTAATTGTAATTAGGGGGTGCTGAGACTTATCACGGCGACTGGTCATTACTAGATTATAACCGCGCTGATCGATCACCCTATCTGCTAGCAGCTCATCGAGACACCAGCGCAAATCTACTAGTAAAGAATAATCCGGAACCGACATAGTTATCTTCTTTTATGAGTCATTATTTAATGCTACTACACCACCTCGACCACTGAGCTAATCTGCAACTCCCCCGTCGCCACTTGGCAAAAGCTGACATCGACTGTCTTGTAGCGCATGGTAAAGCTCGTATTAATCTCATTACGGCGGTAAGCGGGCCGAGGATCCTGCGCAATCAAAGCTTTTATTAACGGCAAATCTGTCGCCACTAAACGCTGCTGTATATCCTCAATAACGGACTTGCTGCTTATAGGTACGCGGCTTTTTATATCACTGTCGACCAAGACTGCAAACTGCTCCTGAGCATTAACCGTCATAGTAACCGCTGACGGGGTCGGCGCTGCTGGCGCAAATCCACTCGTAGCATGCTCAATACTATCACTATAAGCGATATAAGGCTTAATATCGATAATAGGCGTAGCATCGATTATATCGGCACCGCTGATAATCAGTATCACTCGGCCTGCGACCACATCAATGCGTTCAAGCTTGACGACAGACAGACCCATCTGCGAGGGCCGATACATACTGCGGCTAGCAAAAACGCCGATCTTTTGATTGCCGCCGAGTCTTGGCGGCCTGACTTGCGGTCGAAAGGATTGGCTATTATAAGTGTCTTTATTATGATGAAACTGCCAGCTGAGCCACAGATGACTGAAACCCTCCAGGCCGACAAATGCTGCAGGCGTATCAAAAGGTGCGATCATCTCAATAGCACTCATTAGCGCGACTAGATTGGGCTGTCTTGGCGCCCCAAATTTCTGCGATAATGGCGCACGATGATAGCCAATGATAGGCGACATGTGGGTCTGTATTTGCTTACTCATGAGTTATTCCAAAACCAAAAACGCGCGGTCGTCAGAGACGCTCTATCAATCATACAAAAATAATCACTAACGATATTCCATTTTATCATGGTCAGTACGCATAACATGGCGGATTTTTATTTTGAAATTTGTTATGATGTGCCCCATTGTATATTGAGAATAACTTGCATCTGGCAGCTTGCCACTTGATGCGTTTATCGATTAATTAGAGGGCTTTATGTCAAAACTCCGCACAGAAACGGTCACAGACGTTCACCACTGGAACGATTCGCTCTTCTCTATCAAGACCACTCGCGACGATGGTCTACGTTTTCGTAACGGTGAGTTTGCGATGATTGGTATCTTAGTTGATGGTAGACCGCTACTGCGAGCTTACTCGATTGCTAGTCCTAATTATGAAGACCATTTAGAGTTCTTTTCGATCAAAGTACAAGACGGCCCACTAACCTCACGCCTGCAGCATATCAAAGTTGGCGATGAGCTACTCGTCAGTAAAAAGCCGACTGGCACGCTAGTCTTAGACGACCTACTGCCCGGTAAGAACCTCTACATGCTGGCGACTGGTACTGGCCTTGCCCCTTTCTTAGCCTTATCACGCGACCCTGAAGTTTACGAGCGTTTTGACAAGATTGTCCTCGTGCATGGCGTGCGTAACGTCGAAGATTTAGCGTACCGTGAGATGTTCGAAAATGAGCTGCCCAACGATGAAATCTTCGGCGACTGGTACAAAGAGAAGTTTGTTTATTACCCAACGACGACGCGCGAAGAGTTTAGAAATATGGGCCGTATCACCGACTTGATGGAATCAGGCAAACTGTTTGAAGATGTCGGATTGCCACAAATGAATAAGGACGATGACCGTGTATTGATTTGCGGTAGCATGCCGTTCAACGCTGATGTCTCTAGAATATTAGATGGTTTTGGTCTTACCGTGTCGCCACGTATGGGCGTGCAAGCCGATTACGTTATTGAGCGTGCCTTTGTAGGCTAGGAAATACAGAGTAGAAATCTGCGCAATCAAGATAAATAATTCTTGACGGTGATAATTAGGCTGTTATAATACGCCACCTATACAGCGCAATCTGTAGCCCAATATAATAAAGCGCCTTGCTTTATACCTAACATGCCAGTGTGATGGAATTGGTAGACATGACGGATTCAAAATCCGTTGCCTTTAAAAGCGTGTCGGTTCGAGTCCGACCACTGGTACCATATACGAAACCCTTACAGTCTATGGATTGTGAGGGTTTTTTATTGCGTGAATTATTTATAAATTATTCGAGTAATAATAGTATCAAATAAAATTTTGATACTATCTTGATACTTTGATGCATCTGTTATTTAACGTATTATAGTATTATTAACACGATAAATAATGCGGTACGGATGAGATATGAAAGTTAAGCTTAGTAAGAAGTTTGTTGATTCAGTAGCATACACCTCAAGCGGCACAGATATTTACATGGATGAAGTATTAACAGGCTTCGCACTTCGTGTGGGTAAACAATCTAAGCGATACACACTTCACAAACGCATTAACGGTAAGCTCTATCGTGACGAAGTTGAAGAAACACACCTTATCACTTTGACTGAAGCTCGTGAAAAAGCCAGCACAATGATGGTCAACATAAAGAAGGGACTTGATGTATATGATAGCTATCACGCTACTCCAAAAATAAAAGATACACCAGATTTTAACGTGCCAACACTAAATGAAGCTTATATCTACTTTAAATCTATGAAACCTAATCTTGCCAGCCGTACTGTTGAGACTTACGACCAACAGATACTTGGTCGCCTTGATGATTGGCTTGAAGTGTCTTTAAACGATATAACTAAAACTATGATAAGTGAAAAACATAAGCAAATAAGTAAGTCTAGTCCAGCTCAGGCAAATGCCACTATGCGAGCTCTTCGATCAGTATGGAATTATTGTCAAGATAGCTTCTTAGATGATGATGAAGAGTACATAATAAAGGACCAACCCATTCGAATACTGAATGCCAAAAATGATTGGAACAAAATTAAACCTCGTACTCACCATGTTGAGGAGGAATATTTGGGAGTATATTTTAAAACTTTGATAGAGCACCGAGACGGTAGTTCATTTAAACAAGCACCTTATAGTAATAACGCTCGCGATATTTTATTGCTTTTTATGTTTGCTGGTGTTCGTTTAAATGAAGCGCAATCACTAAGATGGGAAGATGTAGACCTTGACGCTGCTCGCATTGTCTTTAAAGCCACTAAAAATGGTTCTGATTACCATATGCCAACTGGAAAAATACTTCAAGCCATACTCAGTGAACGATTTAGATTGAGCTATGGAGAGCATTGGGTATTTCCGAGTGATTTGCAGAGAAATGATGACCATGTCAAGGATTTGAGCGGTAGTTACCGTACGATATCAAATAAGGCTAGCATGCATATTACCCCTCACGATTTACGCCGTACATTTGGCACTGTCGCCAATAGTCTCAATGTAAGCTACCCTGTGCTCAAGAGACTGCTAAATCATCGTGAGGCTAAATCTAGTGATGATGTGACATTACAATACATACAAGTATCACAGCGACAATTGCGTGAAGCTTTAGACGAGATTGAAGATTCTTATTGCAAGCGTATTGGAATGACTCAAGATGAGGTAATTAAGAGCCTCTTGCAGACATAACTTCATATAATTTTTTAAAGTTCTGTACAACTAACTAATCGATAGAACATATAACGACATTTTGATTAGGAGATATATTATGGGTATTAAGCTTGAACTGAGTATGACACAGAATATTAGAGACGAAAGAATCTGTGTCGACTATTGGGCATATGATCATAAGGAGGATTATCTTGAACATGTACGAATGCTATGTCATAAATATAGAATCAGCTCAAATCTATTGTTTGAGACGATTTGAACCGCCCCGACTATATCGGAGACTTGATTGCTTGAGTCAGGCAGCTTTGTCTGACTCAATAAAACTATCATAGTATCGTCTCTCAAACTCAAAAGGCGACACATAGCCAATCGTACTA
>NZ_JADQAL010000065.1:0-4390 GCF_022129275.1 Psychrobacter sp. Ps3 | reverse complement strand
GAACATCCTTGCGGTCGGGCTTGACCGTCTAGCTGTAGGAATCCCCTCGGTTTAGGGAGGGGAGGAAGTCAATGGCTATCAACAATGCTGATTAACGCTTACGCATGATCGGCTAGGTGTTTTTCGCGCAGCTTCTGGCGCAGGACTTTGCCAACATTACTTTTAGGTAGATCATCAACGAACTCAATATGACTTGGGCATTTGTAGCGAGTTAGGTTTTTATAAGCAAAGTCTTTAATCATAGCTTCGCTGACGCTATCATTGTCAGGTATGACGTATATCTTTACCGACTCACCTTGGCTATCATCAGCAACGCCAATAACAGCGCAGTCTGAGATACCTTCACAATCGAGCATAACCGATTCGATCTCATTAGGGAAGACGTTAAACCCTGAGACGAGTATCATATCTTTTTTGCGATCGAGTATAGTGAAGTAGCCTTGCTCATCCATTTTGCCGATGTCACCGGTGCGAAAGTAACCGTCTTCGGTGAACTCCTTACTATTATCTCTATTCAGGTAGCCGGGCGTCACATTAGGGCCTTTCATACAAATCTCACCCGCTTCATTGACCGCAGCCTGCGTACCATCTTCATTGATAACGATCATATCGATGCTAGGTAAAGGAACGCCAATAGAGCCCGTAAATTCAGTATTGGTGAGTACGTTGCAGCTACCTACCGCCACACATTCAGTCATTCCCCAACCTTCGATCATCGGGCAATCTGTTACTTGCAGCCAACGTGAAGCGGTTTGTTCAGTGGCAGCCATACCGCCAGCTTGCGACATATGTAGCGAGCTAAAATCAAGCTTACTAAAGTCAGGATGATCAAGCAGACCTTTAAACAAGGTATTGACCGCTGGTAGTACATGAAAAGGCTGCTTTGAGAGCGTTTTGATAAAGCTTGGAATATCGCGCGGATTAGGAATCAAAATAAAGGCATTGCCAGAGCGTACGCCTACTAAGCTGAGCATAAAGGCAAAAATGTGATAGAGCGGTAAGGCTAAGACCATATTGATTTGTTCGTCGCCAATTTTCGAGACGATAGGTTCCGACCAAGCTTCAGATTGCAAGGCGGCAGCGACAATATTGCGCTGCGTTAAGATAGCGCCTTTAGAGAGCCCAGTGGTGCCGCCAGTGTATTGAAGGAACGCCGTTTGCTCTAAATTAGCCTCGACCTTTTTTAAGGGGCGTTTTTTGCCTTGTTTGAGGACATTAGGAAAGGCAGTTACTTTATGTTTAGCGCTATCAAGGTTGTAATCAGGGATTAGTTTTTTGACATGCTGTAGTAGCGTATTTACTACAATACCTTTAAGGCCCATCATATCGCCTACTTTTGAAACCACAATGGTTTCAACCTTGGTATCATCAACGACTTCTTCAAGCGCTTTTGCAAAGTTATCAACCAAAAATATCGCCTTGGCACCAGAGTCATTGAGCTGATGGCGCAGCTCGCGACCGGTGTATAGTGGGTTGACTGGCGTACAGATATAACCTGCTCGCAAGATGCCAAGCATCGTCGGCAAATATTGCGGCACGTTTGGCATCATCAATGCCACCACGCTACCGGGCGCTAGGCTTTGTGATTGTAGCCATGCGGCGATGGCTTTTGAAGCTTGATTGATATCATCATAGCTGTGTTTAACACCCATACAGATGCTAAAGGGCTGATTAGCGAAGCTATCGAAACTCTCTTCATACAGCTCTATCAAGCTTGAGTATTGGTCGGGGTCAATAGTGGCAGGGACGCTGGCTGGATACTGTGCAAGCCAAGGTTTATTCATCATTATTACTATCCTTAGTGAGTGATAAATGGAGTAGAAGGTGTGGATTGATAACAAAGGTATCGCTATCGCTTATCCATCTTTTCAACAGATAAATCCTTATATCTGATGAGAGGTGAGCATAATGATAAAATTCTATACTATTTTTGGCATTTTACAAAGCAAGAAGCCCTTTATTCATATAAAGGGCTTCTGTAGAGTACCAATCACTAGCAGGTTAGTTATAAAGACGGATTGTCTAATAAATGCTGTTCGCGCAGCTTTTGACGCAGCACTTTACCAACGTTGGACTTAGGAAGCTCATCGACAAACTCAATATAACGAGGGCACTTATAACCAGTCAAATGATCCAAAGCAAACTCTTTGATATCGCTCTTACTGACGTTCTGATTGGCAGGGACGACGTAGAGTTTGACCGCTTCGCCTTGGCGCTCATCAGGAATGCCAATGACAGCGCAATCAATAACGCCTTCACAGTCAAGCATCACCGACTCAATCTCATTCGGGAATACATTAAAGCCTGAGACTAAAATCATATCCTTTTTGCGATCGAGTAGGGTGAAGTAACCCTTTTCATCCATACTAACGATATCACCAGTACGGAAGTAGCCATCTTCAGTGAAATCGCCACTGCTATCGGTGCTAAGATAGCCTGAAGTGACATTTGGGCCCTTAAAGCACATCTCGCCTGCTTGATGGACGCCCAGACGCTCACCATTTTCGTCTATAACGATGACGTCAACGCTTGGCACGGGAACACCAATAGTACCGTTGAACTCGCGATTGGTGATGACGTTTGCGGTACCCGCGGCCACGCCTTCGGTCATACCCCAACCTTCGACCATCGGGCAGCCTGTGACCTCTAACCAGCGCGCTGCGGTCTGTTCTGTCGCTGCCATACCGCCGGCTTGGGTGATACGTAGTGAGCTAAAGTCCAAGTCTTTAAAGTTTGGCTGATCTAATAAGCCCTTAAACAAAGTGTTGACCGCTGGGAAGATATGGAATGGCTGCTTCGATAAGGTCTTAACAAATCCGGGCATATCGCGAGGGTTGGGCACTAGTATAAAGGTGTAGCCTGAACGCATGCCCAATAAGCTGAGCATAAAAGCAAAGATATGATACAGCGGTAGCGCCATGACCATATTGATATAGACTTCATTAATCTCCGAGGTCACCGGCAAATACCAAGCTTCTGACTGAAGCGCGGCGGCGACTACATTACGCTGTGATAATACAGCGCCTTTGGATAAACCAGTAGTACCACCGGTGTACTGTAAGATCGCTTTTTGATCTAAGTTCATGTTGGTTTTATTAAACGGCAGCTCTTTGCCTCTTTTGATAACGTCAGGGAACTTAGTCACTTCATGCTTAGGATCATTGAGCTTATATTTGGGTACTAAGCGTTTAACTTGTCGGATGATGGTATTGACCAGCATTCCTTTTAGACCCATCATGTCGCCCATTTTGGAGAGCACGATACGTTTGATAGCGGTCTCATCGACCACTTGTTCAAGCGCCTGAGCGAAGTTGTCAACGACAAAGATAATTTGAGCACCAGAGTCATTCAATTGATGACGCAGCTCACGACCGGTATAGAGTGGATTGATAGGTGTACAAATATAGCCGGCGCGCAAGATACCTATCATCGTCGGCAGGTACTGCGGTACGTTTGGCATCATAAGCGCTACAATACTGCCTTTAGGTAGGCCCTGCGCTTGTAGCCAAGCGGCGATAGCTAATGAGGTTTTATCAATATCATCATAAGTATGCGTGACACCCATACAGACACTCATCGGATGCATACGAAAACGATCAAAACACTCTTCATAGAGGTCGACTATATTGCCGTATTTATCAGGATTGATTGTCTTAGGTACGTTAGTCGGGTATTGGTCGAGCCAAGGTTTGTTCACTGTCATATTTAGCATCCTTAAATTTGAGATAAGTTAAGGTTCTATAGGCAAGTAGTCACATCCCTGTCAACATCAACAGCTATGGTGGTCATCCTGTCCACGGCTATATGATGTCGAGTGCTATCCTATCTATTAACTGACTGCTAACATATGGTGGCCTTCACACAAGTCTTTCATTGAGGCTCTATAAATACGAACCTAAATGAGAAGCTTTTCAGCGCTGTCGATACAGCACTGTTGCTGCTTAAAGTATTATCGCTATACAAATATACTGATTTAACTGCCATTAAAACTACTGTTGACTAAAATCTTAGAGCACAATAATCTTAATATTTTGCTAAACAGTAACATAGTGAAATAATTTGGAAACACACTACCATAACCTGAGCTTTTTATGATAACGACATACAAAGACTTTAGAGTAATAATATAAAGTTGATAAGTCTCTCATAATGTGGTGTGGTAAGCGGATAAGTGGATAATAATAGACGAGCGGTTATATTGACCCAATATTATATTGCAGCGTTTATATAGTAGTGCTATCAAGCGAACCTATAAAAAAGGCCCTTTATCCAAGTAAAGAGCCCTTATAAATAATGGTGAGCTAACTATTGCTGTAAAGCGTATTTTAAAGAGTAGGGTTGCAAACAGTTAAATAAAATATATACAAACCTACCTATTTATTACTATAAT